>JANMJF010000722.1:0-6519 GCA_031371245.1 Pseudomonadota bacterium
TGCGGGCACTTGGAGATTGAGCGCCGCGAGCAGTGCGACGGCGACCGAAAACACCAGCATCGCCGCGAACAGCAGCGCGCTTTGCGCCGCCATCACCGGCAAATGGGCGACCAGCACCACGCCGAGGAAGGCGAACACCCATCCGTTCATGACCAAGGTCAGATGCACGGGCGGCGGTCCGCCGACAGGAAAGGCAAGTAAGGCGGTCGTGCAAGCCGGCGCGGCCCAGAACAGGACGCCGAAGACCAGATTCAGGCTACCGCCGACCGCGTCTCCGCGGCGCAACGCAACGAGCCCGGTGATCACTTGAATCAGCGCAACGGCCAACAGCCACACCACCAGCACCGGCCCATCGTCGGGGCCGGCCCGTCCGGTCAGCGCAACCCACACCGCCGTGGTGCCGGTGCCGATCGAGAATAAAGACGCTGGGGACGCGTCGGCCCACTCCAGAACAGGTCGGCTCGTAGGCGTTTCGGACACAACGGCACCTCGGTGGTTTATTGGCGTGAGGTCTGGCCCGCTCGAGTCCGCATACTCGTCAAAAGCCGCTAGTCATTCGTGAATGCGGGTTGAGTGTCGGCTAAGGCTTGGACACGCGTCAATGACCCGTTCTGACGGGTCCGACGCCGTAGCAGCAGCACGGCGAGTGCGGGTCCAAACAAATACCCGGCAGCCGGCACCGGCACCGCTTGAATATCATCCAGCGCAAAATAGACCGGCGTATTGATGCCAAAACCTCCGACATCCGAGGACGTAAAGCTGAACTCCAGCGCCGACACTGGCCCGAGACTGCCCAGGTTCACGAGCGTCCAGACATCCACAATGTAATCCTGCGCCGTATCGTTCGCGCGAAAGTCGGCCAGATAAAAATCGACCGTGCCAGTGCTGCCATTGGCGGCGTCACGACCGGTGATGGTCAACAGCAGAAAATCCGGATCGCTGCCGTTATCGCCGCCAAATTTCTTCGCGACGGAAAAGCCATCACGCATCGCCAACGCGGTATAGGTGGTATTGGTGAACATCGCGCTCTGTAGCAGGGTCGGCACATCGAACGCGATGCGTGGTGGGCTCGTGCCACCGGCATAGGCGACGGCATAGTTCGCGCTATTGCCTGCGCCACTGCCGGGGTAGGCACTTACCTCGTTGCCATTCCCCGGCGTGGTTTTGTCGGTTGTATTGGAATAGGCAAAGCCATTCCAGAACACCGATCCGGTGCAGCATTCGTTGTTGTTATTCAGGAAATGGGCGCCCCCCGAAACAAAACTGCTATCGATGCTGCCATTCGCTGGCGGCACCAGACCCGCCCAGTAGCGACCACCACCGGGCCCGCCATAGACTTGCTCATTAGCCATTCCTACGTCTTCAAAGTTGATCGTCGCAGCGCTGGCCGAATTGCTCGCAAGCGCACACAAGCCCAACAACACAGTGGGAAAAATATTACGGTTCATCCTAGGCATCCTCTCGTTTCGTTCAATCAATCAATCAAGGAAATCAGTTCTGCGACTGCGGTCGGCGCACACGTTTCGCCACCAGCGCCAAGGGCAGCAGCAACAGTAAAACCGAGCTGGGCAACGGTATCGGTGCCGCTGCCTTCAAATAACGCACGCCCACAGCGTCTAGATCGAAGCCGCCACTGCCGGTGGTACGAAACGGGTCATAGATCCGATGGGGACCACCGAACTTAGTCGGCCAGTTGTCCAGCTCCGAACCATTGCCGACCACGTCCACGAGGCGCACCTGTGTGATGTGATTCACATCGATACCGGACACTCCTTTGAATAAGTCCAGGTCGAAGGGTGTACCGAAGCCCTGACGATACTTGCCGGCCAGGCCGTCGATGTTGGTCGGATCAGTGGCACCGAAAGCGCTGACTGCGGCTGGTGTAAAGGAGAAGGCTGGGAAGCGGAAGAAACTCGTGCCATTGGAAGACACTTCGACAAAAGCGAATTCCAGAAAGGTGTCGCTGAAGCTGTTTTCGAACACGGCGAAATCCCAGCCGGCGCCGTTAAATATCGAGCCGTTGAATGTCAGCGTGATGCGCCCGGCGTCGCCCAGCGCGACAATGTCGAAACTATTGCCCTGTGCTGGGCCTAGCGCTTCTGTGGGGTCTCGCCATACTGCATCAACGTTGGCGCCCGGTGCGTAGTTACGATAGTCACTCGCCCAGGCCTTAATCAGCGTGCTGTTTTTTGCGATGGCGGTAGAGCCGGGCTTCCCCGCCGCCGGTGCGAACGATCCGGCTTGGGCATTTGCGCACAGCGCGAAAAACGCGCACACAATGAGAGAGCGTACTGTCATGACGGTGTTTTCCTTGTGCAGATCTTCAAATATCGACGGAGAGTTCCAGCATCACACTGCGCGACGGCATGGGATAGACCGTATCGCTGTATCCGGCCGTGGCATAAACGGCGTCGAGCGCATTATTGACGCTCAACGAAACGCCGTAGGTTGGCATGTGCCAACGCAGCTTGGCGTCGACCACGTGATAGGCATCGAGCTTGTGGTAACTGACATTGGTGAAATCGTTACCGTCGAAACGTGTACCGACATAAGTACAAGATGCGGACAGTGTCAAATTGGAGACGATGTCCCAATCGAGGCCCGCCGCGATTTTCTCACGCGGCACCAGCGGCACGAAGGTCTCGCTGGGGCCAAGTCGCGCGTCGATGTAACTGAGATTTGTCCAGCCATGCACAGCCGCCACAAGCTGGCCTTTTAGTTCAAGTTCGACACCGCGACGATGGGTAGGGTCTTTGAGATTACGGTTGACTTCGCGGCCGCTCGCGACGTCATAACCAAAGAAGATCTCGTCCTCAACCTGCATATCGAATAGCGACAAGGCGGCCTCATAACCGCGCACGCTGCGCAAGCGCAGGCCGAGATCCCAGTGCTCACCTCGCTGTGGGCGCAAGCGGGTGGTGGCAAGGGTCAGCTCATCGACGTTCGGGTTGCGGAAACTGCGGTGATAGCTGAGATAGACCTTGCTCCAGCTGGTCGGCGCCACGTCGATGCTCGCTTGCCAGGCGTTGTTGTGCCAGGTTTTATCCTGGTCAGCGGCGGCAAACAGTTGACCGCGACAATTACTCTCCACCGGCAGATTGACGGTGACCGGCACCATGATCGGCACGATGACACCCGGCGATACTTCCACGAAAACGGTGGTCTCGACCACCGTCGGCACCAGGCGCGTATCGCAGATGCGCCGCAGCCGCTCGGTACGCCGCGCCACTGAAAACGCGTCATATCGATAACCCGCCTCGAGCCCGAAGTTGAACGGCAAGGACCAGTGCGAGCTTATGAAGCCGGCTTGATCCTGCAACGACCCAATCAGGCTCTGACTGCGATCCAGATAGCCACGGCCGTTTTCGCGGCGCTCGTAGTCCGACGCTTCGCGCTCATAACCGATAACAACGTCATGGCTATAACCGAACAGCGTGAAGGGCAAGGTGTGATTTGCCTGGTATTGACGCCCGACCGATTCGATCGTGCTTTGCTGCTCGCGCACCGTCAGCAGCGACGAATAACCGATCACAAACGGATTCGTACGGCTACGATAGCTGACCAAACCATCGAAGCGACCGGCCTGGCCGAGATCGATCTTGGCGCCGGCGTGGTAGCGCCGGTCGAGCGTTTCGCCACGGTCGTCGGGCGCATCGGTGCCACGACGAGATTTGGACGAGCGCTCAAAGTCTGCGCGACTGACCGGTCCCGGCAGGCCATAGCGATCCTGATGCAGTTCTGCGCGCGCAAATGCATCGAGCCACTCGACGCCGCGGTAACGCAATTCGAGCGCGCCGTCCTTTTTGAAAAACTGGCCGTTATCGCGAAATCCTGCCGAGTCATTCAAGGAGCTGCGGAAATCCAGTGACAGTCCGTGGCTGCCGGTGGCTGCCGCCACCGCGCCGCCATAGGTGTCGAAACTACCGGCGGTGATCTTGGCGTAGGCGTGGGTGCCACCGTCGGCACGCTTGGTGCGAATATTGATCACCCCACCGACCGCACCGCTGCCATAGCGAACCGCGTTTGCGCCGCGTACGACTTCGATACGTTCGACCTGATCGAGGGGAATGCTGGAGAAATCGGCGCCACTGAGATCCTCGGCATTGATCTTTACGCCATCAATGAGCACCAGCACGTTGCTGACCGAGGTATCGCCCATGCCGCGAATATCGAGGCTCGCAAACTTGTCGTTGCCATAGAAGCTGCGCAGATTGACGTTCGCCTCGTGGGCCAACAGGTCAATCAAATTGGAGGACGTGCCGCGCTCGATGTCGGCGGCAGTGATGACCGTGACGCTGCGCGGTAGATCCCAGGCCGATTCCACACGAGTACCTGTGACGAGTACTTCATCAAGCTCAAGGCGATTGGCTTCGCCAGCGATGGACGCCGACGCGAAACAGCAAGCCATGAGCGGCCACAGGTATCGAGACCAGCCTGGCGCTAAGCATGAAAACAGGCGGACAGTGCGTACACGCATGTTCGGTAGTCGCCCTCCGCGACTGGAGCAAACAAGGATGTGCAGGCCGGTCTCCGGACTCGTGGGGTGTTATTCACGCGCTTTCTGGCCTTCCCGTGCACTGCACAGTGGCATATTCAGAAACGCACCCACTTACCGTTGCGGAGGCAGTGACGGCTTTGCTGTTTCGCAGCGCACCGTGCTTCCCGTTTCATCACCGCATCGGAATGATGCGGTGACACCTGGACATAACCGCCCGAACCTTAGCCGAAGGGCTAACAATGGTCAATGTTCGATACCGCCGCAGTAATCCTGCATGGCGATAGGCATGACTGCGCGCGCGGTGCCCGCTGGCAAGGAGCGCGGCGCTGGTCAGTGGCTGGCGCCGGCATTTCGTCTTCCAACGAAGAGGGTATAAATTAAATCCATGGGCGAGAATGACCCAGCGTCTTTAATTCAGATCGGGAGTAATTTCGGTGCGTGGATCGCAGTTCAAGCAAGATGTAATCGTCGTCGGCGCCGGCTTGTCCGGCATGGTTCAATTGCACAAGCTGCGCGAACTCGGCTTCAAGGCGCGCGTGCTCGAAGCCGGCACCGGTGTCGCCGGCACCTGGTACTGGAATCGTTATCCCGGTGCACGCTGTGACTCTACGGCGGAGTGCTACCAGTACTGGTTCTCCGACGAGCTGTTGAATGAATGGAACTGGAGCGAGCGCTTCCCGGCCCAGCCCGAGACCGAGCGTTATTTGAATTACGTGGCGGACAAGTTCGGCCTGCGCCGCGACATCCAGTTCAACACCCGCGTCAGCGCTGCTAACTTCGACACCAATAGCGGCCGCTGGACGGTCGTCACTCAAGCCGGCGAGCAGTTCTCCGCGCAGTTTCTGGTGATGGCGACGGGCGGGCTTTCCACCCCCGCCGTGCCGAGCATTGCGGGTTACGAGCACTTTAAAGGGCTGTCCTTCCACACCGGCCGGTGGCCGCATGAGCCAGTCGATTTTTCCGGCAAGCGGGTCGGCGTCATCGGCACCGGCGCGACCGGCATTCAGGTTATCCAGACCATCGCCCCGCAGGTCGAACATCTCACCGTCTTCCAGCGCACCGCGACCTACGCCATCCCGATGCGCAACCCACAGTATGACCAAGCGCGCATGGCTGAACTGCGTCAAAGTTATGCGGCTATGAAAGAACGGGTACACAACACTTTTACTGGCAACGATTACGACTTCGGCACGGTCAAGTTTGCCGATCTCACGCCGGCCGAGCGCGAGGCGCGCCTGTGGGAATATTGGCGCGACGGCTCGCTCAAGTTCTGGGTGGGCGCCTTTGGCGAACTGTTCGCCGACCAGATAGTGAACGACTACGTCTCGGATTTTGTCCGCGCGCGCATTCGTGAACGGGTGCGAGACCCGCAGATCGCGGCCAAACTACTGCCCACGGATTACGGCTTCGGCACGCGCCGTGTGCCGCTTGAAAGCGGCTACTTCGAGGTCTTCAATCGGCCCAATGTGACCTTGGTAGACACCACCGCAACACCCATCGAGCACTTTACCGAAAGCGGCCTCAAGACCAGCGACGGTGAGTACCCACTCGACATGCTGATCTTTGCGACGGGCTTCGATGCCGGCACCGGCTCGCTGACGGCCATCGACATCTGCGGCCGCGACGGGCTCTCGTTGCGCGAGGCTTGGGCGCGCGACGGCGTGCGCACGTGGATGGGTCTGCAGGTGCACGGCTTCCCGAACATGTTCATGATCATGGCACCGCTGTCGCCGGCCGCTGCGTTCTGTAACGTGCCCACCTGCTCGCAGCAACAGGCGGACTGGATCAGCAACTGCATTGCTTATACCCACGCCCAGGGCAGCAAATCGATTGAACCCACGGCGCAGGCCGAAGCGGCCTGGGGTGAGCATCACGACGAACTCGCCAATGCGACGCTCGTGCCTAACACCAAGTCCTGGTATATGGGCACCAATATCGACGGCAAGCCGCGCCGACTGCTGGCCTATGTCGGCGGCGCCAGCACCTATCGTTATGCCTGTGACAAGGTCGCGGCCGAGGGC
>JANMJF010000734.1:0-1678 GCA_031371245.1 Pseudomonadota bacterium
CCGCGTGAATACTGGCCGGCGATTGAAAAGGGTTTTGAGACCAGCATCGTCGAAGGTGTGCTGGCTGGCTATCCGCTGCTGGACTTCAAGGTGACCTTGACCGACGGTGCATTCCACGCTGTTGATTCATCGGCACTGGCCTTTGAAATCGCGGCGCGTGCGGCCTACCGTCAGACGGTGCCGAAGGCGCAGCCGCATCTCCTCGAACCGATCATGAAGGTTGACGTGTTCACTCCAGACGCCCACGTCGGTGACGTGATCGGTGACTTGAATCGTCGTCGCGGCATGATCAAGGCACAGGAATCCGGTGTGCTCGGTGTGCGTATCAAGGCCGAAGCACCGCTCGGCGAAATGTTCGGCTACATCGGCGACTTGCGCACCATGACCTCGGGTCGCGGCCAGTTTTCGATGGAGTTCTCGCACTACTCGCCCTGCCCGCGCAACATCGCCGAAGAGGTGATCAAGGAAGCGAAAGAGCGCAAGGCTAATAAGTAGGCCGGTGCGCCAAGGGCGCAAAGAACACGGGCCGCTCAGCGGCCCGTGTTGGTGTTGGGCGTTGCTACCTCGTAGGTGCGAATGAATTCGCAGCAACGCGAATTTCGCCCCATTGCTGCAATCAAGCCAGTGCCCGCGACACCACTTCGTAGGTGTCCTTCGACAATCCTTCCGTAGCCTGTATTCGCGTCAATGCTGCGCGCGAATGGGCCTGATGCGTTTCGTCGAACTTCCGCCAGCGATCAAACGAACGCGCCATGCGCGCGGCAACTTGCGCGTTGTGTGGATCGAGTGCTATCACCTGTTCGGCGGCGAACGCATAGCCACTGCCGTCAGCGGCGTTGAAGCGCACATGATTACCTTGGCAGAAGTTCCCGATCAGGGCGCGCACCTTGTTGGGATTGCGCATGTCAAAGGCAGTATGGGTGAGCAATCGCTGCACTTCCGCGAGCGTGCCTGGCAGTCGTGAACTGGCCTGCACCGCTAACCATTTGTCGACCACTAGCGGTTCGTTCTGCCATTTGTCGTAGAACCAGCGCAGCGCCTCATGGCGTTGCTCGCAATCGCTATTGGCGAGCGCGGCCAGCGCTGCCATCGCATCGGTCATGTTGTCGGCATTTTTCAATTGAGTCAGCGCAAGTGCTTGCAGCTCGGCAGTCTCGAGTTCGAGCAGGAAGCCGAGCGCCAGATTGCGCAGACTGCGCCGGCCGGCGCAAGCCGGATCGGGCGAGTAGGCACCGGCCACCCCATTGCTCATGTATAAATGTCGCCATTCGTGCTCGAAACGCGCGGCGAGATGGCGACGCAGCGCCAGACGGGCGGCGAAGATCGTGTCGGCATCCACTTCTTCCAGCTGCTCGGCGATATAGCCCGCCGCCGGCAGGCTCAGTGCCTCGGCAGCAAAAGCCGGATCCTGACCGGCATCGGCAATCACGCGGCCGCAGGCAACGACAAAATCCTCGGGCCAGGTCGGCACGCGACCGGCGCGCAGCTCAGCAATCGCAGCCAGCAGGACGTCCAGCGCGAGGCGCTGGCCGGCTTACCAACGATTGAAGGGATCGCTGTCGTGGGCCATCAGATGGGCGAGATCCGTCGCGCTGTAATCACAGCGCAGGATGACTGGCGCCGAGAAGCCGCGCAGCAGCGACGGTACGGGTCTCGCGCTGATGTCTTCGAATACCCA
>JANMJF010000739.1:0-3038 GCA_031371245.1 Pseudomonadota bacterium
CGGCCCACGCCTTGCTCGAACAGGCTGCGCAGGCGCGCGGGCGCGAGCGGGTAGATGGGGTGATAGACCGGTGTCCAGTTGGCCGGATCGGCGATCATCATGAGCCAGCCGATGTCGAGCAGTTTGGCGCCGATGCCGGAGATTTCCCAATCGATGATGCCGGTCAGTTGACCGCCGTGATAGAGAATGTTGCCGGGCTGGTAATCACCGTGAAAGAGCCCTAGCGGTTGGCCGTCAGGCAGTTGGGCGAGCAAAGCTTTTTCGGTGGCTGCGGCGGCCTTGGCCCAGGCGGGCTCGGGTGCTTGGGCATAGATGCGTTCCCAGCGGGTGATCTGATCGGTGAGCGCCTCAGGCTGTTCCCAGGTGGCGAGATGGGTGTGCCAGTCAAACTGATGCAATTGCGCCAGGGCCAGCGCGCATTGTTCCCACAAAGGCTCGGCCGCCGTCGCGCTGCGCTCGAAGTCCGCCGGCGGATCCCATACGAAAAACACCCGGCCGGGCAGGCGCTCCATGATGATGAAGGGCACCTCGAACCAGGCATTGTCGTCGTAGGCCCACGGCACCTGCGGCACCGGCACACCGGCTTTGTGCAGGGCACGCATCAACGGCGCCTGGCGATAGACATCGGTATTGCCATAACGGCGCACACCCTTGGGCGGCAGCTTGATCACATAGCCGCTCGCCACACCTTGCGCGTCGATGACGTCGAACAGGAAGGTCAGACCGGCGTGGCCGTCGGATGCCTGCAGATCGGTGAGCCGTGCCGCGCTGCCGAACTCGGCAGCAATGAAGGCGCTGAGGCCTGAACGTAATTCTTCGATGTCCACTGATCAGTTTCCGCCCTGTGGGTCCGAATCAATTCGGACATTTTTTTGGCCCAAGCTGCGAGCGTTGCCGCGCGTGATCGCACGCTTGGTCTTTGCAACCGCTGCTGGTGTTGTGTCAGCGGCGTAATCGGCGACAATACGCCGGCGTACCGTTTTTCGCCCGCGCCGGTCCGGATTCGAAGCCTGAGGATATCTAATTGAACCTGCTCCATAACAGTTTTAAGGACATGATGAACGACGTCGTCGACTACGGCAGTTGCTGCGAATGCGGCACCTGCGTGGTGGCCTGTCCGCATAATGTCATCGAATACATCGACGGCAAGCCCAAGCAGACCGCCAAAGAATCGGCGGCCTTCGACTTCTGCGGCGTGAGCGAAGGCGCTGGCTGCGATGTGTGCGCGACGGTGTGTCCGCGTTTGTGGCCGCGCGAGTCCCATTTGCAGGACGCGGTGTTCGGTGAGGATCGCGGCTACGAAGACATCTTCGGCGTGTTCAAACACATCTTTGTCGCGCGCACCAAGGTGGCGGAACTGGCCGAGGCCGGTCAGGACGGCGGCATCGTCACGGCCTTGCTGGCCTGGGCGCGCGAGGTCGGACACATCGACGGCGCGGTGGTGTCGGCGGTCAGCGCCGAGGATAAGCCCTGCTTCCCAAGTCCTAAGGTCGTCACCACCTATGACGAAATCAAAGCCAGCGCCGGCAGCTGGTACACCTATTGTGCTAACAATCTGGCGCTGACCGAAGTTAAGGAGCGCGATCTCAAGCAGGTTGCGTTTGTCGGCGTACCTTGTCAGATCACGCCGCTGCGCAAGATGGAGCACATGGATCCGAACTTCCTTATCGGCGACAAGAAGAAGCCTAAAATCATCGGCCGTCAGCGCGACTTCCTGCGCGGGTTTACCGATCGCGTGGCGTTCAGCGTCGGCTTGTTCTGCACCGAAGTATTCATGCCCGAACTCATGACCGAACGCATCGAAAAGCAGATGGGCATACCGCTGACCGAGGTCAAGCAGTTCAACGTCAAGGGCGAGGTGCTCATCTACCAGAAGAACGGCGACATCGGCCGCATTCCACTGGAAGAAGCGATGCATGAATACCAGCGTCCGGAATGTCGTCACTGCGGCGACTTCTCGGCCGAGATGGCCGACATCGCCTGCGGCGGTGTGGGCACCGATCGCGCCACGATTGTTGTGTTGCGCACCCAGAAGGCGGTCGACATCTGGCGTGAGTTCCAGGCCACGGGTCAGGTTGAAGTGGAACCCATCAAGGACAACAAACGCGCCTGGAACATTCTGCTGCGTCTCGCCCGCCGCCAGCGTGAGCGCATACCGGCCGGTCCGACCCGTGGTGGTTCGGCTGGCGATCTGCCGCAGTACAAGGCGGTTCACGGCGCCGCCCTCGCGCTGGCCAAACTGACGCCAGGCGCGTTGTCAGAGCAAGACATCGCCGCCGCTCAGGCAGCGGCCTATAACAACGAAGCGCGTCCCACCGAGACCGTCGCCTATATCGCTGGCAATCCGATCCCGGGCGACCCGGGCGCCGCCGGCGCGGGCGAAAAGCGCAAGCTGCCACCGCCATTGTCGCCAGAAGCCGGTGGTGCACCGCCGGGATGGACGGCACCCTAGGGCGCGTTGCTTGTGTGGGTCCGACTGAAGTCGGACATTCACCGCTGGATGGCATGGTTAGGAGTGCTCTCACTGTCGTGCCCGCCGCGCTCATTCAATTCTGCTGTTGTGCTGGCTTAGTACTGCTGTCGATCGGTGTCACGCCGGGCGCGCGGGCGGCTGACTACGTAGTCGAGAACGATGGCATTTACCAGCCCTTGACCGCTGCGCCTGGCGATGTGGCACGGGGCGAAAAAGTGTTGGTCGAGCGCGAGCTCGGCAATTGTCTGGCCTGTCATGCGGCGGCAGTCGACGCTGAATTTTTCGGCACGACCGGGCCGACGCTGCTGGGCGTCGGCGCGCGCCTGACGAGGGCACAATTGCGCTTGCGCGTGGTCGATCCAAAACAGATCAATCCAGCGACCATGATGCCGGCCTATTTCCGCGCGACCGGATTGCAGCGTGTACTGCCGGCGTTGATCGGCAAAACCATCCTGAGCGCGCAACAGGTCGAAGATGTGGTCGCTTTTCTGGCGACGCAGAAGCAGGCGCCGTGAAGGCGTACGAGGGTAGGGCATGAAGTCACATCCAGATCATCAGGTGCTGG
>JANMJF010000749.1:0-3986 GCA_031371245.1 Pseudomonadota bacterium
GATCGCAACGATGAAACCGGCGCCGGCCGCGACCCGCACTTCGCTGATGTAGACCGTGTGTCCGCTTGGCGCGCCGCGTAGGGATGGCTCGGTCGAGAACGACATCTGGGTCTTGGCTATGCAGACCGGGAAATCTGGGTAGCGAGCGCCGAGCTCCGCTATCTGCTCGCGGACCTTGGCCGGCGCATTGATGCCGGCCGCGCCATAGATCTTGGTCGCCACGGCATTAATCTTGTCCCACAGAGGTTCGCTGGACGCATACACGTAGCGGTGCTTGGCGCCGCCCGCAGCCAGCGCCACGACCGCCTCGGCCAGTTCTGCCGCGCCGGCGCCGCCCTCGGCCCAGTGTCTCGCCACCACTACCCTGGCGCCGAGCGCGGCGACTCGTGCGCGCAGCAGTTCCACTTCGGCCGGCGTGTCATGGGTGAAATGGTTGATGCCAACTACGCAGGGTAAGCCGTAGTGATGCTGGATGTTGTACAAATGTTTTTCCAGATTCACACAACCCGCTGCGAGCGCCGCGAGGTTCTCGCGATTGAGATCCGCAACGGCCACGCCGCCGTGGTATTTCAACGCGCGTATGGTCGCGACCAATACCACGGCGCAGGGTTCGAGACCGGCGATGCGGCTTTGGATGTCGATGAATTTCCCGGCGCCGTGATCGGCGCCGAAGCCGGCTTCGGTGACCACGTAGTCGGCGAGTTTGAGCGCGGTGCGGGTGGCGGTGACCGAATTGCAGCCGTGCGCGATGTTGGCAAACGGGCCGCCGTGCACGAAGGCCACATTGTTCTCGAGGGTCTGTACAAGGTTAGGACTGATGGCGTCCTTCAACAGCGCTGCCATCGCACCGTGGGCCTTTAGATCGGCGGCGGTGACGGCCTGCCTGTCGCGCGTATAACCGACCACGATGCGGCCGAGCCGCGCTTTCAGATCGGCCAGTGAGGTGGCGAGACAGAAAATCGCCATCACTTCCGAGGCGACCGTGATGTCGAAGCCATCCTCGCGCGCATAGCCATTGGCGATGCCGCCGAGACCAACCACGATGTCGCGCAGCGCGCGGTCGTTCATATCCATCACCCGCTTCCAGGTGATAAGGCGTGGGTCGATGCCAAGTGTGTTGCCGTGGTTGATGTGATTGTCGAGCATGGCGCTGAGCAGGTTGTGCGCCGCGCCGATGGCGTGGAAGTCGCCAGTGAAATGCAGGTTGATGTCTTCCATGGGCACGACCTGGGCATAACCGCCGCCGGCGGCACCGCCCTTGACGCCGAAGCAGGGGCCGAGCGAGGGTTCGCGCAGGCAGATGATGGTGCGCCGGCCGCTTTTGTTCAGCGCGTCGCCCAGACCGACGGTGGTGGTGGTCTTACCTTCGCCGGCGGGTGTCGGGCTGATGGCCGTGACCAATACCAACTTGCCGTTGGGGTGCGCTTCCAGCGCGCGGATGTAGTCGAGCGAAAGCTTGGCCTTGTAGTGGCCGTACGGCACCAGGTACTCGGGCCCAATGCCGTAGCGCTTGCCCACCAGCGCGACGATGGCCTCCATGGTGGCCGCCTGAGCGATGTCGATATCGGACATGATGTCTCCTCGATAGGGCATGAATTCGTGGCGCTGCGGACACTGGGTCGGGGCGGCTGGTGCGCGCGGCGAGCGGGCCGGGCGGCGCGATCGACAGCCACACCGATGTTCACCACTAGCTGGCGGGCGGCATCTTATCATCGGCGCAAGGCCTCACTGCCGAGCACGGCACGGGCCGGCAAAGACCGCTGTCGGGAGTTCCCGTCATTGAGGGGTCGCCGCCGATCTGCTAAGTTTCCTTCCACGCAAACGGTCCTCGCGCCGCGCCGCGAGACCGTCACGAACTTGGCCCCTAGCACCCGTATCAATACTGCATGACGCGATTTATTTTCGTTACTGGCGGCGTCGTGTCCTCGTTGGGCAAAGGCATCGCGGCCGCTTCGCTGGGGGCCATACTTGAGGCCCGTGGCCTTGAGATCTCGATGGTCAAGCTGGACCCGTATATCAACGTCGATCCGGGCACCATGAGTCCCTTTCAACACGGCGAGGTGTTCGTCACCGATGACGGTGCGGAAACTGATCTGGACCTCGGCCATTACGAGCGTTTCGTGCGCTGGCGCACTTCCTCAAAGAGCAATTACACCACCGGCCGCATCTACGCCAATGTCATCCGCAAGGAGCGGCAGGGCGAATATCTGGGTGCGACGGTACAGGTCATTCCGCACATCACCGACGAGATCATCCGCTGCATCAAGCAGGGTGCCGGCAATGCCGAAGTGGCGATGGTCGAAATCGGCGGCACGGTCGGCGACATCGAGTCGCTACCTTTTTTGGAAGCCATCCGCCAGATGCGCGTTGAACTGGGGGTGGCCAATACCCTCTACATTCACCTGACCCTGGTGCCCTTCATCAGCTCGGCGGGCGAGATGAAGACCAAGCCAACCCAGCATTCGGTCAAGGAACTGCGCTCGATTGGCATTCAGCCGGATGTGCTGCTGTGTCGTGCCGATCGCCCACTGGCACCCTCGGACCGACGCAAGATCGCGCTGTTTACCAATGTCGAAGAGCGTGCCGTCATTACCGCCCGCGATGCCGACAGCATTTACAAAATTCCGATGCTTTTTCAGGAAGAAGGCTTGGATGACATCGTGGTCGAGAAGCTCGGCATGAAGCTACCGCCAGCCGATCTGAGCCAGTGGCGCAATGTGGTGTACGCGCTGGAGCACCCGGAGCGCTCAATAGACATCGCGCTGGTGGGCAAGTATGTCAATCTGACGGAGTCCTATAAGTCGCTGTCGGAAGCCCTGATCCACGCCGGCATCCACACCCGCACGCGCGTCAACATTCACTATGTCGATTCCGAGCGCCTTGAGACCGAAGGCTGCGAGGAACTGGCGACGATGGACGCGATCCTGGTGCCGGGCGGTTTCGGCGAGCGCGGCATCGAGGGCAAGGTCCGCGCTGTGCAATATGCGCGCGAAAACGCGGTGCCTTATCTCGGTATCTGTCTGGGTATGCAGGCGGCGGTCATCGAGTTCGCACGCCACCAGGCCAATCTTGACGGCGCCCATTCGACCGAATTCGACAACCGCACAGCGCATCCGGTGATCGCGCTCATCACCGAATGGAAGACTGCCGAAGGGGCGGTCGAGGTACGCAGCGCCGAGACCGACGTCGGCGGCACCATGCGCCTCGGTGGCCAGGCGTGCAAATTGGCGCCGAACAGTTTCGTGGCGCGTGCTTATGGCACAGATCTGGTCAACGAGCGTCACCGTCACCGTTACGAATTCAACAATACCTACACCATGGAACTCGAAGCCGCCGGCATGCGCATCGCCGGCCGCTCGATGGACGGCAACCTGGTGGAGATCATCGAGATCCCCACCCATCCGTGGTTCGTCGGCGTACAGTTCCACCCCGAGTTCACTTCCACGCCGCGCGATGGCCATCCGCTGTTCACGGCGTTTCTGCAGGCGGCGCTGCGACATCACAAGCAGCCGTCGGCCGAGGTCAGCGATGCGCTTGTGTGACTATGAGGTCGGCGCGACAGCACCGTTTTTCCTGATCGCCGGGCCCTGTGTCATCGAGTCCGAGGGCCTGGTGCTCGAGGTCGCCGCGACGCTCAAGTCCATCACCGCCGAGCTCGGCATCCCCTTCATCTTCAAGGCCTCGTTCGACAAGGCCAATCGCACGTCCCACCAGAGCTACCGTGGCCCGGGGCTGGAAGCGGGCCTGCGTGTGCTGGAGCGGGTCAAGCGTGAACTCGGTGTGCCGGTCTTGACCGATGTGCACGAAGACACGCCGCTCGACGAAGTGGCGGCCGTGGTCGACATCTTGCAGACCCCGGCGTTTCTGTGCCGCCAGACCAATTTCATTCAGAACGTTGCGCGCCAAGGCAAGCCGGTCAACATCAAGAAGGCGCAGTTTCTCGCGCCCTGGGATATGGCCAATGTGGTGGACAAGGCGCGCGCGGT
>JANMJF010000015.1:0-12599 GCA_031371245.1 Pseudomonadota bacterium
ATGCGAACATTGTCTTTGACCAAGCTGGTCGAAAGGCTGGTATCCCCGACGTTTTCGGCTCGCGCGACGATTTCCACCGCCGGCTTCAAATCGTCGCGCCGAAACACGATACCGGTGTCTGCAGGGGCCGGACGTAAGGTCAAAAATACCTTGCGCCCCGTGTGCAGGCCGACGCCTGTCGCCCGAATCACGTTCTTCAGGGTGCGTTGTTTGATCATCTTCTCCGCTTCTCGTGAGAGAGGGTCCGCTTTTGGGCCAGAAATATAACACACCTCCGTATAGGCTTGATAAGCCAGTCCTTATTCCACGGAATGCCAAGTATAACTATCGCCGGGCACCCTCTCGCATCGAAGGCTGGCTCAGTCAGCCTGGCGGCGCAGAAACGCCGGGATATCGAGATAGTCGGTATTGCCGTCGCTCAGGTCCGGCAACACACGTTCATCGCGATTACGTATCACCGTCGGCCGGTCGAGACGACGGAAATCGATATCCTCCTCGCTGCGACGCGCGCTGGCGGCGCTCGTCGCCACGACCGTCGGCGTCGCTACGTGCTGAGCAACCGCCGCAGGTACTGGCTCATCTTTGACACGTTGCTCACAACTGATGCCGGTTGCAACCACCGTCACGCGGATTTCGTCTTCCATGTTCGGATCGATGACCGTACCCACCACCACCGTGGCGTTGTCCGAAGCAAAGGCCTTGACGGTGTTACCGACTTCCTCGAACTCGCCCATCTTGAGATCGAGACCCGAGGTCACGTTCACTAGAATTCCCTTCGCGCCCGACAGGTTGATGTCTTCGAGCAGCGGGCTGGAGATGGCGGCCTCGGCGGCGATACGCGCGCGGTCCTGACCACGCGCGCTGCCGGAGCCCATCATTGCCATGCCCATCTCGGACATCACAGTGCGCACGTCGGCGAAGTCAACGTTGATAAGACCGGGGCAAGTGATCAGTTCTGCGATGCCCTGCACTGCACCGAGCAGCACGTCATTGGCGGCCTTGAAGGCATCCAACAGACTGATGTCACGACCGAGCACCGACAACAGCTTCTCATTGGGGATGGTAATCAGCGAATCGACGTACTGCGCCAGTTCTCTGATGCCCTGGTCGGCAATCGCGGCGCGCTTTTTGCCCTCGAACGGAAAGGGCCGAGTCACGACCGCTACCGTCAAAATGCCCATCTCCTTGGCGATCTGCGCCACCACGGGCGCGGCGCCGGTGCCGGTACCACCACCCATACCAGCCGTGATGAAGATCATATCGGAGCCTTCGAGCACATCACCGATGCGATCGCGGTCATCCATTGCCGCGCGCTTGCCGATCTCGGGATTAGCACCCGCGCCGAGTCCCTTGGTGATATCAGCACCCAACTGCAAGGTGGTCTTAACCGGCGAATTCTTCAGCACCTGTGCGTCGGTATTAGCACAGATGAATTCGACGCCGTCGATTTGCGCGCCCAGCATGTGCTGGACTGCGTTGCCGCCACCGCCGCCGACCCCGATCACCTTGATGACCGCGCGTTGGCTGTAAGAGTCCATGAGTTCGAACATCGTCTTCCCTCCGTCTACTATCCGTCCCGCATAGGGATGGGTGACTGTTATGTATTTCGTTTCAACCAGCGTTGGCGACTATTCGCATCGGGCCTATTGGCCAGCGGCGACGACGCCTAGAAATTTCCATGGAACCAGTTTTTCATGCGCTCCCAGATGCCATTTGTGGATTCGAAGCGCGAGGGCTGCGTGAAGGCCGCACCGGCCTGATTACCAAACAACAGAAGACCGACGCCGGTGGCGTAGATCGGATTGCGCACCACATCGACCAGGCCCGCCACGTATTGCGGCGTGCCAAGTCGGACCGGCATGTGAAACACTTCCTCGGCCAGCTCGATCACGCCCTCCATTTTCGAACCGCCGCCGGTCAGCACCATGCCGGCCGCCATCATCTCCTCGAAACCGCTGCGTTTCAGTTCGGCCGCGACCAGACTGAACAATTCCTCGTAGCGCGGCTCGACCACTTCCGCCAGGGTCTGGCGCACCAGCCGCCGCGGCGGGCGGTCACCGACGCTCGGCACCTCGATAGTCTCATCGGGGTTGGCGAGTTGCGTGAGCGCACAGGCGTAGCGGATCTTAATGTCCTCGGCATGATGGGTCGGCGTGCGCAGCGCAACCGCGATGTCGTTCGTCACCTGATCACCCGCGATCGGGATCACCGCCGAGTGATGAATGGCGCCATGGACGAAGACCGCAATGTCGGTGGTGCCACCACCGATGTCGCACAGACACACACCCAGTTCCTTTTCATCCTCGGTCAGCACCGCATAGGACGAGGCCAACTGCTGCAGAATGATGTCGTCGACCTCGAGTCCGCAGCGACGCACACACTTGACAATATTCTGCGCCGCCGACACCGCACCCGTGACCATGTGCACACGCGATTCGAGGCGCACACCGGACATTCCGATCGGCTCGCGTATGCCTTCCTGACCGTCGATGATGAACTCTTGCGGCAGGATATGCAGGATTTTCTGATCGGCCGGAATCGCCACCGCACGCGCTGCGTCGATGACACGCTCGACATCGTTATGAGTCACTTCGCTGTCGCGGATAGCGACGATGCCGTGGGAGTTCAGGCTGCGAATGTGGCCACCGGCGATGCCTGCGTAGACCGAATGGATCTCACAGCCAGCCATCAGCTCCGCTTCTTCGATGGCGCGCTGGATCGACTGCACGGTCGACTCAATATTGACCACCACGCCTTTTTTCAGGCCGCGCGACGGATGAGATCCCAGCCCCACTACTTCGATAGAGCCGTCCGACGAGATCTCGCCGACGATCGCCACCACCTTTGAGGTGCCGATGTCGAGTCCGACCAACAGCTTCTTGTCCGGCTTCTTGACCATCATGTTTTGGCCCCGCGCGGTCGCGCAGTGGCGATTACAGTCCGCAACCTCTTCATCTCAACCATTCCTTCTTGCTGAACCGCGTTCGCCCACCGCGAAGCCGTTGGTGTAACGCATGTCGACATGACCGATGCGCTCCCAGGCGGCATTCAAACCCTTGCTATATCCCCACTTGAAGCGCGCTAGGCGCTGTTCCAGATCGCGTCGACCGAGCAGGATCTCGTGTCCACCCTCGGTGGTAATGGTCCATGCCCGTCGATCGGACAAGGTCAATCCTACGGGCTTGAGCCCGACCTCCGCTAACTGCGCGCGGATGTAGACGAAGCGCTCAAGGATTTCCTGTTCTGAACCCAACGGACCATTGAGTTGCACCAGATCGCGCGGCAAGTCTTCGGCAATAGGGACAAACACGTCGGCGCGCTCGTTCAACAAGCCGTAGTCGCCCCAGCGCGCTACCGGAATCTGTTCGACGATAGTGACGTGCAGCCCGTCTGGCCACATGCGGCTGACGTTGGCGTCGCGGATCCACGCTTCGTCCTGCAACAGTCGCCGGATGTCGGCGACATCGACGCCGAAAAAGCCCGCATGCACGGCGTCGATCACCGCATGCTGCACGTGTTCGGTGGTGAGATGCTTGAACTCACCCTCAACCATTACGCGTCGGATCGGCAGCGCTGTCGGATCAGACAGTTCGCGCGCGATCCACACCATGCCGATCACGGTTGCCACGATCATGAACACAAAAACCACCATCGTCGGCGACATCACCGACGGCAGGGGCTCGCTGGTCTTGGGCAACGCGTGGCTCATTGCGGTGTCTCGCGCACGCGGCTCGAGGCTAAGATTGTCACCACCAGATCTTCAAAGGACCAACCGGCCTGGCGCGCAGCCATCGGCACCAGCGAGTGATCGGTCATACCCGGCACGGTGTTCAATTCGATCAACCATAGACGGCCTTGCACGTCGCGCATGAAGTCGACGCGTCCCCAACCACTGCCGTCCAGCGCGTCGAAGGCGCGCAGGCCGAGCGCTGCGGCCGCTGCCTCGTCGGTGACCGACAATCCACACGGACAGATATACGACGTGGTATCGACCAGATACTTGGCTGCGTAGTCGTAGAACTCGTGGGGCGTTTCGAGACGGATGATGGGCAAGGCCTGGCCGGCGACGATGGCGAGCGTGTATTCGGCACCGTCTACGAAGCGCTCAGCCAACACCAGTTGATCGAACGCGCGCGCGGCGCTGACGGCCGCTGCGAAATCTTGCGCGCGCTTGACCTTGGCCACGCCCAGGCTCGAACCTTCACGCGCCGGCTTGACTACCAAGGGCAAGCCGAGGTCGGCGATGATCGCTTGCGCATCGCTGTCGGGTTGGACCACGTGAAAATCCGGTGTCGGCAGGCCGGCGCCCAGCCAGGCGAGCTTGCTGCGATATTTATCCATTGCAATTGCGCAACCCGCGACACCGGTGCCGGTGTAGGGCAGACCGAGTAGATCGAGTGCCGCCTGCACTTGGCCGTCCTCACCGCCGCGACCATGTAGCGCGACGAAGAATCGATCGTAAGCACGGTATTGGAGTAGCGCATCGAGCGATCCTGCCCAGTCGAGGGCCGTGGCGTCGATGCCGGCATTGCACAGCGCCGCCGTCACCGCCTGTCCGCTCTTGAGAGAAATCTCGCGTTCGCCCGAGCGCCCGCCCATCAATACGCCGACGCGACCGGCCTCGCGCACCATCTGTTCGCGCTGGCGGCGGTCAAGCATGTTCATGCTTCATCCGCTGCGGCTTCGCCGACGATCAACACTTCGGTTTCCAGATCAATGCCGGTGTGATCAGCGACCGTGGTCCGCACGAAATCGATCAACTGCTCAATGTCGGCCGCACGCGCAGCGCCATCGTTGACGATGAAATTTGCGTGCACGGTCGAAACTTCGCAGCCACCGATGCGATGACCCTTGAGCCCGCATTGTTCGATCAATCGACCGGCGTAATCACCGGCGGGATTTTTGAACACCGAACCGCACGAGGCTTTGCCGGTCGGCTGGGTCGCGCTGCGCAGGGCAAGGACTTGGCGGATGCGATCGTTACCCGCGCCAAGGGCAGCGTCGGGCAAAGCGAGCTGCGCGCCGACGAACCAGCCCGGATGCGCATGATGCACACGACGATAACTGGCGACGAACTCGGCGCGCGGCCGACGTTCAATGCGGCCCGCGCGATCGATGACGTCGACCCATTCTACAAATTGCCAGATTTCACCACCCAGCGCGCCGGCATTCATGCACAACGCACCGCCGAGCGTGCCGGGGATTCCCGCCAGGAAGGCCAGACCAGCGCGATCCTGGGCCGCCGCTGCACGCGCCAGCCGCGCGCAGGACACACCGGCTTCCGCGTAAAGATGCGCGGCGTCTGTCCAGTGGCTGCCGTCGAGCTGGCCAGTGGCAATGACGGTGCCACGCACACCGCCGTCGCGGATGAGTAGATTGCTGCCGAAGCCGAGCCACAACAGCGGATCGACCGCGTGCCCGGCCAGGAAACTGACCAGGTCATTGCGATCGGCTGGTTCGAAATAGTGATCGGCCGGCCCACCGCAGCGCCAGCTGCAGTGACGCGCAAGCGACTCGTCGCGACGGTAGTTGCCGCGCCAGGCCACGCTTGAGCCTTCGAGTTGCGCGTTCAAGTCCGACACCTTAGGCGCTCCTCGGTGATCATGTCACCAGTGCCTCGGCGATAGCGCCGATGTTACCGGCGCCGAGCAGGGCGACTACGTCATCATCATGCACGATGTCGGCGAGCACGTCTTTGACCGCGCCGAGTTCGGCGACGAACACCGGGTCGATGTGACCGCGTGTGCGGATCGCGCGTGCCAGTGCGCGACCATCGGCGCCGGCGATCGGTGTTTCACCTGCGGCGTAAACATCGAGCAGCACCAACACATCAACGCGTGACAACACGGCGGCGAAATCTTCGAACAGGTCGCGCGTGCGGCTGTAACGATGGGGCTGGAACACCACCACCAGGCGGCGCGCGGGAAACGTGCGGCGGATAGTCTTCAACACCGCGTCGAGTTCCTTGGGATGATGACCATAGTCGTCGACGATGGTCACGCGACGCACACCGATGGCAACGCCGTGATGGATCTGGCAACGCCGTGCAATGCCCTGAAAACTCGCCAGCGCGCGCCGCGCAGACTCAAGCTCTACGCCCAGCTCGCGCGCCACTGCAATCGACGCCAGGGCATTCTGTACGTTGTGCTCGCCGGGTAGATTAAGCACGAACTCGGTGTGCGGCTGCTGCGCTTCGCCCTTCAAGGCGACCTGGAAATGTTCGCGCCCGGCGACATGACGCAAATCGTAGCCGCGCACATCAGCGTCTTCATGCACACCATAGGTGATGACACGCGCGCGAATTTCCGGGATCAGTGACGCTGCTTGTGCGTCGTCCAGGCACACACATGCCACGCCGTAGAACGGCAGGCGCCGAAAGAACTCGACGAAGGTCGCCTTCAATACCGCGAAGTCGCCGTGATAGGTCGCCATATGGTCGGCATCGACATTGGTCAACACCGCCACCAGCGGATGCAACAGCAGGAACGAAGCATCGCTTTCGTCAGCTTCGGCGACCAGATATCGCCCGGCACCGAGCTGCGCATTGGCATTGATGCTCTTGACCAGACCGCCGACGACGAAGGTTGGATCGAGTCCGGCCTCGGCCAGCACCGCCGCCACCAGGCTCGTCGTAGTGGTCTTGCCGTGGGTGCCGGCAATCGCAATGCCACGCCGAAAACGCATCAGTTCGGCCAACATCTCGGCGCGCGGCACCACCGGGATGCGCTGCGCACGCGCCGCCGCCAACTCGACGTTGTCGGCGGCGATCGCACTCGAATAGACCACCACGTCAGCGCCATCGACATTGGCCGCCGCATGGGGGCCGAGCACCGCTACGCCGACCGCGCGCAGGCGCTCAGTGACGCGCGAGCTGCTGTGGTCGGAGCCCGAGACACGGTAGCCGAGATTCGACAACACCTCGGCGATGCCACTCATGCCCGCGCCGCCGACACCGATGAAATGAATGCGCTCAACGCGATGCATGAGCGTGTCGTGGGGGTCATGCATCGGTGAAGGCCAGACATTGGGCGGCGACATCGGCGCTGGCATGGGGGCGTGCCCGCGCGCGCGCGCGCTCTGCCATCTGCAAGCGTAACGCCGGGTCGCGCAACAAACCGGCGATGTCGCGCGCCAGACCGTCGACGCTGAGACTGGCTTCATCGCGCAGCAGCGCGGCGTCGTCCGTGGCCAGATAACGGGCATTGGCGGTCTGGTGATCGTCGACCGCGTAGGGGAAGGGGATCAGGATCGCAGCGACACCGCAGGCCGCGATCTCGGCGATGCTACTTGCACCGGCACGGGCGATAACGAGATCGGCCCAGCTATAGGCCGCTGGCATGTCGTCGATGTAGGCCAGGACGCTGACCGCGATGAGATTGTCGGCGGCGGCATAACGCGCCTGCGTCGCAGCGACATCGTCCGCCCCGCACTGATGTCGTACCGCGATGCCACTCACACCACAGGCCGCCAGCGCCGCCGGCACCACTTCATTCAAGGCGCGCGCGCCGCGACTGCCGCCAAACACCAGCACGTTCAGACGACCCGCCTCGTGAGTTCGCGCCGCCGGCGCGGCGATGCCGGCGATCTCGGCACGCACCGGATTGCCAGTGGTGATGGCACGCACACCGGCCTTGAAGCTGCCGGGGAAACCCTCCAGCACACGTCGCGCGAAATGGCTCAGGATACGATTGCTCAAGCCGGGCACGGCGTTCTGTTCATGGATGATCAAGGGCCGCCGGCTCAACCACGCGGCGATGCCGCCGGGCCCGCTGACAAAACCGCCCATGCCGAGCACCACCTGTGGCTGGATGCGACGTATCGCGGCGAGTGCGCAGCAGATGGCGTAACCGACTGCAAACGGCGCGGCGAGCCAGCGCCACCAGCCGCGACGGCGCAGACCGCTGACCGGGATCGTCACCAGCGGCACACCAGCCAGTGGCACGACACGCGCCTCGATGCCGCGCGCGGTACCCATCCAATGCAGTTCGACATTGCGCGCACGCAGGGCTGCGGCCACCGCGAGTCCGGGATAGACATGGCCGCCAGTGCCACCGGCTACGATCATGACCGACCTAGTCATCATCGTTCGCCTCACTATCGATCTGTGCCGCGCTCGGCGGTGCCGTGAGGATTGGCGGGGTGCTGCCCGCTGCGATACGCGGCGTCGCGCCCTGGCGCGCTTCATAACCGGCGCGCAATGCGATACCGATCGCGACCAGCGTCACCACCAGGTTGTTGCTGCCGTAGCTGAGAAAGGGCAACGGCAGCCCCTTGGTCGGCAGAATGCCCATATTGACGCCGATATTGACGAAGGCCTGGATGCCGATCAGCAGACCAACGCCATAGGTCACGTAGGCGGCGAACAGCAAGTTGGCGCGCTCGGCCTGTCCGCCGATGTGGAAAATGCGCCAGATCAGGAACACGAACAGTGTGATGACTGTCAGGCAGCCGATGAAGCCGCCCTCCTCGGCGATGACTGCAAAGACAAAATCAGTATGCACCTCGGGCAGGTAGAAGAGCTTCTGCACCGAATTGCCGAGTCCGACGCCAAACCATTCGCCACGACCGAAAGCAATCAAGGCCTGAGTGAGCTGAAAGCCACTGTTGAACGGGTCTGACCAGGGATCCATGAAGGTCATGAGACGTGCTAAACGATAGGGCGCGAGCATCGACAGCGAGGCCAGCGCGGTTAAGGCCGCGAAGCCCCAGAAAAAGAAACGCACATAGGGCACACCGGCCAGGAACAGCATGCCCAGCACGGTGGTGAACAGCACCACCGCCGTGCCGAAATCAGGTTCGAGCAATAACAGCCCGGCAATCAAGGTGATCACGCCGATAGGCTTGATAAAGCCGACAAAATCGCTGCGCACCTGCTTGTTATGCCGGACCAGGTAGGCCGCGACATAGATTGCGACCGCGAGCTTGGCGGGCTCCGAAGTCTGGATCGTAAAGAAACCAAAACCCAACCAACGCAGACTGCCGTTCACTTCATGACCGAGCCCCGGCACCAGTACTGCCACCAGGAAAACCACCGCGACGAATAACAGCGGCGTACTCCATAGTTCGAAATAAACCAAGGGTGTGCGCATCAGAACAGCCGCGCCACCGATACCGAGGATCGCAGCGAGCAGCTGACGGCGAAAAAAATACAACTGGGTCATGTCGCGATGTTCGGCGATCGAGACCGAGGTCGACACCACCATGATCAGCCCAATGCACAGCAGCGCGAACGCGCCACCGATCAGCCAGATGTCATAGGGAAACGACGGCACGTCGCTGCGCGCGAGCTGCGGCTTGGCTTGAACAAGGGCTTCAGCGGCGGCGCTCATAGCGAACTGCGTTCCAGGACTGCATCGCGAAACGCTGCACCGCGTGCGGCGTAATTGGCAAACATGTCGAAACTCGCGCCAGCCGGCGACAACAACACCAGGTCGCCGGCTTGGGCGGCGGCCGCCGCCGCCGTGACCGCACCGCGCATGTCGGTGGCGAACAGGGTTGGAATACGTCCGTCGATGGCACTGGCAAACTGCGCGGCGGCACGTCCGATCAAAACCACGGTATGCATGTGGGCGACGACGGTATCGGCAAACTCGGAGAAGTTTGGCTCTTTCGGCTCACCACCGGCGATCAGCACGCCGCCGCGGCCATGACACAGACCGCGGATGGTGGCGCAGGCGGCACCGGAATTGGTCGCCTTGGAATCGTTGATATACGCAACGCCATCGACGGTCGCGACCAGCTGCGCGCGATGATCTAGACCGGTGAAACTGGCGAGTGCCGTGGCCAAGGCTGCGCCGCGTGCGCCAAAGGCATGGCATATGGCGAGCGCCGCCAGCGCGTTGGCGATGTTGTGGCGGCCTGGGATCTGGAGCGCGTGGGCCGGCAGCAACAGCCCTTGCGGTCCTACCAGGTGCTCGCCGGTCGCGCTCGTGCGCAGGCCATAGTCGCCTGCGGCGGCTACACCGAGCGTGAACATGGCACACGTGCGGCCCTGCACGAGCGCAGCGGCAACTTCATCGTCGGCGTTCAACACTAGCCGCTCGGCGCACGCGAGGATGCGTGCCTTGGCATCGCGGTAGGCGTCGAAACTGGCATAACGATCGAGATGATCGGGCGTGATATTCAGAATGCACGCGACCCGCGGCGCGAGCGAGCTGGTGGTCTCGAGTTGGAAACTCGACAGTTCCAATACGTAACAATCGGGCGCCACGACATCCAGCAGATCGAGCGCCGGTGTGCCGAGATTGCCGCCCACCCGCACCCGATAACCATCGGCTTGCAGCATGCGCGCGACCAGCGTGGTAACGGTGCTCTTGCCATTGGTGCCGGTGATGGCGATGACCGGCGCATTGACGGCGCGCGCGAATAGTTCGATGTCGCCGATAATCTCGCTGCCGGCGGCGCGCGCATCGCGTATGGCCGGCTCGTCCAGCGACAGCCCCGGGCTTAACACGATATGTCGGCAACGGGTGAGGATATTGGCCTCCAGCGCACCGGTTCTGATCTCCACATCCGGGAATTCGCGACGCACGACGTCGAGATTCGGCGGCGCCTCGCGGGTGTCCATCGCCAGCACCGAAACACCACGCGCCGCCAGATAGCGCAGGCAAGACAGACCGGTAATACCCAGCCCGACCACTGCGTAGTCGGCCAGCGGGGCTGCGGTGCGTGTTGAAATCGCAGTCATGGCTGGCATGCTCAACGTATCTTCAGGGTCGCCAGCGCGACCAGCACCAGCACCACGGTAATGATCCAGAAACGCACGATAACGCGCGGCTCGGGCCAGCCCTTGAGCTCGAAGTGATGATGGATAGGTGCCATGCGGAAGATGCGCCGCCCGGTGAGCTTGTACGACGCGACCTGCAGGATGACCGACACCGTTTCCATGACGAATACGCCGCCCATGATCACCAGCGCCAGCTCCTGGCGCACCGTGATCGCGACGGTGCCGATGGCGGCACCGAGTGACAGCGCGCCGATGTCGCCCATGAAAACCATGGCTGGGTAGGTGTTGAACCACAGGAAGCCGAGTCCAGCACCGACGATGGCGCCACAGAACACGCAGATCTCGCCGACGCCATGCACATAGGGCACGGACAGGTAGTGGGCGAATTTAATATTGCCCGCGACATAGGCGAACACGATCAGCGCGGCTGCCACCATCACCGTCGGCAGCACCGCCAGACCGTCGAGCCCGTCGGTTAAATTGACGGCATTGCTGGTGCCGACGATCACGCAGTAACCCACCACGAAATATATCCAGCCCAGGTCGATGGCAATACTCTTGACGAAGGGCACGATCAGCTGAGTTTCGCTCGGCGACTGCGCGGTGAAGTACAGCGCGCCAGCGGCGCCGAGCGCGCCCAACGACTGCCACAGCATTTTGTAACGCGCCGCGAGCCCGGTGGAATTGCGCCGCACGAGTTTCAAATAATCGTCGTACCAGCCGATGGCACCAAACAAGAGGGTAGTGATCAACACTATCCACACGAAGCGATTGGCGAGATTGCTCCATAACAAGGTGCTGACCGCAATCGAGACCAGAATCAACAACCCGCCCATGGTCGGCGTACCCGCCTTTGAAAAATGCGACTGCGGACCATCTTCTCGAATAGGTTGGCCGATCTGGAATTTGGCCAGATGGTGGATCATCCTCGGCCCGACCACGAGCGCGATGAACAACGATGTCAGCACGCCGAGGATCGTGCGCAGGGTCAGATAGCGGAACACGTCGAAGCCGGAATGATATTTTGCCAGCCATTCGGCAACGATTATCAACACGTTGGTGCACTCCCCGCAGCGAGCGCGTTCGCCACCTGATCGAGCGCCATTGCCCGTGATCCTTTCAGCAGAATGGTCGGCGGCGACGACAAACTCGCGGCCAGCGCCGAGCGCAATGCCGCCAGCAGCCCGTCGCGTTCGCTACTGTGTATGACCGCGCCGCTGAAACACTCGGCGGCAAGCTCGGCCAGCGCGCCGATGGTAAATAATCGTGAGACGCCGGCGGCCTCGGCCTGTGCCCCGACGGCGCGGTGGTAAAGCGCCGCGTCTGGTCCAAGTTCGCGCATATCGCCTAACACCAGCCAGCGCGGCCCACGCTCGGCGCCCAATACCGCCAGTGCGGCAACCAGCGAAGCGGGATTGGCGTTATAGGTGTCGTCGATGAGACGGCTGCTGGCGACACCTGCGCGAAACTGCAGGCGACCCGTCACGGCGGCCGCGCCAGCCAGACCGCGCTGGATATCGACCAGCGACACGCCGGCCGCATGGGCAGCGGCTGCGGCGGCCAGCGCGTTGCGCACGTTGTGCAGGCCGCGATGTTGCACGGTGATTTCAATCTCACCGCTCGGCGCGCACAAGGTGAACAGCATGCCCTCGCTGCTGGCGTGCACGTCACGCGCGCTGACGTCACCGCCCATGCCGAACGTTATGGTGCGTCGTGCGCCTGCCAGTTCGCGCCACAGCGGTGCCTGCTCGTCCTCATTGTTGAGGATGGCGATACCATCGGCGCTTAAACCTGCGAACAGCTCGCCCTTGGTGCGCGCGACACCCTCGACGCTGCCAAAGCCTTCCAGATGGCTCGGTGCGCAGAGCGTGAT
>JANMJF010000018.1:0-1765 GCA_031371245.1 Pseudomonadota bacterium
GGTGTCATCAACGACAGCGGTTCGCAGCTTCAGGTGCGGGTCACCATCACCCGCGCAGTGCTGCATCGACCAGGCCCGGCGGCGGCGCCAAGCGCGTGCGGCAGCGATTGCCGGCCACTATTCGGCTAAGCGCGGCGCTGACTGCGAGCAACGTGGCGCAAGACTGCGGTGTAAAGGCTTTGGAAGTAGCACCACACCAGCATCAAACTTCCATCAGTTTTTAGTTGCCGCCGGTCCGCAATCGCAACAGTACAGCGTACGCGTCATTCACGCGACGTGCCCCTTCTCTGGTTTGCTCCCGCTTGATCGACGACATTGATGCCACGCGCTCTGGGTGAGACTGCTTCACCAACAGACGCCGTGACTGCTCAATAGACTCCCACGTGGCGCCCGCCGCAACGCTGAGCAACTTGCAGGCATCATCGACGGTCATCGTTGGCACCGCGCGTGGTTGCGGACTCGCAACGGCTGCGGCTTGCGAAATGGTACCAGCCGATGCGGGTGGTCGCGGAGTTGTCATAGTCGGTGTCGATATCGCTGGCGTCGCGAGCGGGCGCACCCAAAGATCATCTTGCCCAGTGGAGGAATTCCCAGGCGCCAAGCTTGCGGATGCCTGTGGTTCGCTTGTGGCAGCCGCAAGGGATGCGCCAGGCATCGCCGCTTGCACCTCGGTGAGCAGCGCCACTGCTCGCGGAACTTGTCGGTATTGGAGTTCGTACGCCAGGTGCTCCAGTACCTTGAGGTCTGTTTTCGACCTGGCGAACAACGCCTCCAGTTGCCCAACGCCTAACTGCTTCAGAGGCCGTAGCATTGCTATGCGACCTCCTGATCTTCATCGACATCGTACGGATCCACTTCCTTGTAGTGGACCCAAACCGTGTTATCGACCGACTCGGCGCCCAGCGGCTCGATACTAAGGCGGGCAAGTGTATCGAATAGATCGCGGAGGACTTCTTGACGGCGACGCACGAAGCTCGATGCGAAGCAGCGCCAGAACGTCCAGCCCGCGCGCTCAAGCACGCGCTGCCGCGCCATATCGTCCTGCCACTGGCCCGGGCCATGGAAACGATCACCATCGCACTCGATGGCGAGTCGGCGGCCCTCACTCCCTTCCACTACGAAGTCGATGTAATAGCCGCCGCTTGGTACTTGCGGCTCGACGCGAAAGCCTCGCTTAACCAGCTCGTCGAACATCTCGATCTCGAATCCCGACTGGCACCTATCTCGCAGCGCGAGGACTCTTCGCACGTCCTGTCGGAACGGTTGTTTGAAATGGCGAATGACGCGACCGTTGAGTGAGTCCTCTTTGAACTCAGTTTCTGCGACCGAGCGAAATAGGTACATCCGATCCCTTGCGCGAGAAAAGGCCACGTTGAAGCGCTGATGCATATCCGCACGATTGACAGCTGCGCGATCACCAGGCCCGAGCACCATTGACACCAACATGATGTCGCGCTCGCGACCTTGAAAGACCGGCGCAGGCCCAATGGCAAGCTTCCGAGCCACCACATCGACTGGCGAAATGCGTTCGCTGACAAGTTCGTGAATGTGCGCCGCCTGAGCGGTGCCGAGCAAGGTCACGACACCGATGCTCCGTCCTCCAAACTGCGGGTCGGCCAAGATGGCCTCGATTTCGTCGACGATAGCCTTGGCTTCGGGCTTGTTGACATCGCCCTGCCTGTTGCCGCCTTTGACGAACACGTCGACCAGCGGCGGGTCGAGACGTTCGTTGGCCTTCGGCACACGCAGCGGCTGAATATCGTTC
>JANMJF010000027.1:0-2307 GCA_031371245.1 Pseudomonadota bacterium
CTGGTCGAGGCCTACGGTGCCTATCTCAAGCAGGCGACGATGCCGAAGCTGTTTATCAGCGCCACACCCGGCATGATCATGAATGGCCCGTCGGCCGAGGTTGCGCGGAGTTTTCCCAATACTACTGAAGTCACGGTGAGCGGCCTGCATTTTATTCAGGAAGATTCTCCGGACGAAATCGCAGCCGCACTGCGAGCCTGGCTCAAGACTTTCTGACGCGCGCAATAATGGATCTGAAGACCCTCATTGCGGTTAGCACGCAGGCTAGTCGCCAGGTGCTGGTTACACGCGAACTCACTGTCGCCCATGCCTATGCCGGCCTGCCCGAGGTCTATGCGTCGCCGCAGATGATCATGTTGATGGAAATGGCCTGCGCCGATGCGATTGCGAGTTTGTTGCCGCAGGGTTGGGTATCGGTTGGCGCCCATGTCGATGTCAAACATCTCGCCGCGACGCCGGTCGGCATGACCGTTACCGCCAGCGCGCGGGTCATCGAAGTGGCGGAGCGCAGCGTGCGTTTCACGTGCAGTGCGCACGATGGGCTCGATTTGATTGGCGAAGGTTTTCACGTTCGCGCGGCCGTTGCCTTGCATCGTTTTGTTGAAGGGGTGGCGCGTAAAGCCGCCAGGTTTGGAGAACTAACATGAGCCAGCACCACGACATCACCGGCCGTGTCACCACCCGTAGCCTGCGCCAAATGAAGTCCGACGGCGATAAGATTGCCAGCCTGACCGCCTACGACGCCGCCTTCGCGCGAGTACTGGACGAGGCCGGCATGGACTTCATCCTGGTCGGCGATTCGCTGGGCATGGTGGTGCAGGGCTTGAACACCACCATCCCGGTGACCATGGATGAAATGGTTTATCACACCAAGCTCGTGTCGCGCGGCATCAAGCGCGCGATGCTGATGGCGGATATGCCCTTCATGAGCTACGCCTCCGGCGAGGATTGTCTGCGCAACGCAGCCCGACTCATGAAGGAGGGCAATGCCGAGATCGTCAAACTGGAATGGGGCGAACTTGAGATCGACATGGTCGCGCGCCTCACCGAATGCGGTATTCCGGTCTGCGCCCACCTGGGCCTCACGCCCCAGGCAGTGCACAAATTCGGCGGCTTTCGTGTGCAGGGGCGCGAGGAAGCGGCAGCGCGCAAGATGAAGGAAGACGCGCTGGCGCTGGAGCAGGCTGGCGCAGATCTCCTGCTGTTGGAATGTGTGCCGATGGCACTCGCCGCCGAAATCACCGCCGCTGCCGGCGTGCCGGTGATCGGCATCGGCGCCGGTCCCGACGTCGACGGTCAGATCCTGGTGCTCTACGACGTGCTCGATATCGCGCCCGGCAAGCGCACGCGATTTTCCAAAAATTACATGATTGGCGCAGATTCCATTCACATTGCCATTGCGAACTATGTCAGCGAAGTGAAGGCCAAGACTTTCCCGACAGCTGAGTTCGCTTTCAGTTAGGCCAGTGGCGGTCACGGCGAAGGCATTGACCGGCCGACAAGCAGCCATGCACTTGCTTGTTGCAAACAAGTAACTGACCAGGGAATAATCCCAGCATGGCCGCCACCGTCAAACTCGATCAGAACGAACGCCGCAGCCAGGCCGAGCGAACTGCGCTGTCGGATCAACGCATGCTCGATGCGGCGGTGGCCTTGATCTGCGAGCGTGGCGCTGCGGGTATGACCTTGAAGGATGTCGGCGAACGGGCCGGCTACAGCCGCGGACTGGCCAGCTATCGTTTCCGCAGCAAGGGCGGCCTGTCGGCTTTCATCATTCGTTGCATCGGCGAGTCCTGGTTGCGCGAACTGCGCCGCGCGGTAAAGGACAAGGTCGGCATCGATGCCATCGCCGCCGCCACCGACGCCCACTTTCGTTTCATAGTCGAAGGCAGCGATCACATCCGCGCCTTCTACATGTTGTGGTTCGATTCCATCGGCCCCGACGCCGAAGTCAAGCAGGTCGTCGCCAATATCCACGAGCGTCGCCGACGCGATGTTGCGGCCTGGATCGAGACGGGCATCGTGGCCGGTCAGATCTCACCGGCGGTCGACATCGCCGGCACGTCAGAACAATTCTGCGCCGCCATCATCGGCATCGTTTACCAGTGGCTGGTGACACCCGATGCGCAGGCGCATATTCAATTTCTGCACGAATCACTGAAAAGACAGACCGCGCTGGTACTAGAGCCGGCGCACGCGCAACAGGGGAGACCAACATGAGCACCAGAGCCCAGGATTTCAGCGACAACGCGCCGCAGAGCGCGGCCGCTAGCACGCCGATGCGTTTCGTCACTGCGGCAGCCTTAT
>JANMJF010000032.1:0-5059 GCA_031371245.1 Pseudomonadota bacterium
CTTGTTGACCTCGGCTGCCGCCTCCAGCTGCACCAGATGACCGTAGCCATCGAGCACGGTGACCGTCACATTGGCCGGCAGGCCGGCCGCGTGGCTGGCCGGAATGATGGCGTCTTTCGCGCCCCAGATAACTTTGACTGGGATGTCGAGAGCGGCGAGGCTGGCGCGCAGATCGACGGTCTGTTTAGCACCGTCCTGAAAGCCCTGGGCGATGGCGGTAAGCGCCGACTTTACGCCATCGATGCGTTTGAATTGCAGGATGTCGTTGATGAGGCTGCGACTGATCAGCGCTGCATCGGCGACCAGTTGCTCCAGCAACGGTTTAATGTCCTTGCGTGACTCAGCGGCAATGAAGCCGTTGATGTAGGCCGTGTTGATCTCCGTGCCCAACCCGGCCGAGCCGATCAAGGCCAGCGCGCTGACGCGATTGGGGTGAGCGCTCGCCGCCTGCATCGCGATCGCGCCACCCAGGGAATGACCGACCAGCTCGGCCTGGGCGATTTCCAGTGTGTCCATGAAGGCAATCACAGTGGCGGCCAGATGCGCCACCGAGCCGTCGTTTAAGACTTTGCTCGACTGACCGTGGCCGGGCAGGTCGAGAGCATAGACCGTGGCGTGGGCGGCCAGCGCACCCTGGTTGAATAACCACCCCGCCGCGTCGCCGCCGAAACCGTGCAACAGAATGACGACACGCTCACTAGCACCCAGCTTCGAATAACGCAGCTTATAGCCACCCGCCTCGACGAACAGATAGCCATCGCCGGCACCTTCTTCGGCAGCGGGCGGCGGCACGTAATTTTTCTGGAACTCGGCGATGTAGTCATCGACCTCCGCGTCCGAGATCTCAGCCGGCGCCAGCACGCCCAGTAACGCACCGATCGGCAATACTTGCTCGGGCTGCGCGACCCGACGGCGCAGGATGCCGGCGTCGAGTGCCTCGAAAGTATTGGCGATTTTCTCAGTCTCGATATCCACCACCTGGTCGCCGAGTTTCAGCACCGCACCTTCCTCGGCCAGCCATTCGACCACCTTGCCCTCCTGCATGGAGAGCCCCCACTTGGGCATGGTAATCGCGACTATTTTGGCTGTGCTCATCGGCCATACCCCGCCGTGGCGCGCACCGCTGCGGCGACGCGGTCGGCATTGGGCACGTAGAGATCTTCGAGCTTGCCGCTGAACGGCACCGGCGTATGGGGCGGGGTCACCACCTCGATGGGTGCCTTCAGCGAGCTGAAGCCTTTTCTGGCTACCAGCGCTGAGATGTCGGCGGCCATACCGCAGCGTGGTGAGGCCTCGTCGACCACCACCAGGCGACCGGTGTTCTCGACCGATTCCAGGATCGAATCTTCGTCCAGCGGCGAGGTGGTACGCGGGTCGATGACTTCGCAACTGATGCCTTCCTTGGCCAGGACTGCGGCAGCTTTCATCGCCTGATGCACCATGCGGCCAAAGGCGACGATGGTGACATCGTCACCTTCGCGCACGATATTCGCTTCGCCAAAGGGGATGGTGTAGGACTCTTCCGGCACCTCGCCTTCCAGGGTGTAGAGCACTTTGTGTTCGCAGAAGATGACGGGGTCGTTGTCACGTATGGCTTGAATGAGCAGACCCTTTACGTCATAGGGCGACGACGGCAGCACAACCTTCAGGCCCGGAATGTGGGTGAACAAGGGGTAGAGGCATTGTGAATGTTGGGCTGCGGCGCGGAAGCCGGCGCCGTACATGGTGCGGATCACGAGCGGCGTCTCGGCCTTGCCGCCGAACATATAGCGGAACTTCGCCGCCTGATTAAAGATCTGGTCGAAACACACGCCCATGAAGTCGATGAACATGAGTTCGCACACCGGGCGCAGGCCCGAGGCCGCTGCGCCGACCGCCGCGCCGACAAAGCCCGATTCGCTGATCGGGGTGTCCATGATGCGGTCGCCGTATTTACCGTACAGCCCTTTGGTCACGCCGAGCACGCCACCCCAGGCGTCCATTTCGCCATCACTGCCGGAGCCGCCGACCACGTCTTCGCCAATCAGTACGATGTTTTCGTCGCGCGCCATTTCCTGGTCGAGCGCTTCGTTGATGGCTTGCTGGTAAGTGATTTTTCTAGCCACGGGCCATCTCCTCAGTACTTGATGTAGACGTCGGTCAAAAGATCCGACGCATCGGGTTCGGGCGAAGTCTCAGCAAAGGACACCGCTTCGTCGATGAGTCTTGCTATCTCGTCATCGATGGCGGTGAGCTGCGCAGACGTAATGCCATGGTCGCTGGTGACGGTCCTGGTGAAGCGCTTGATGCAGCATTTCTCTTCGCGCAGGCGCGCAACCTCACCAGTGGGGCGATACTTCTGGTTGTCGCCTTCGAAGTGACCGAAGAACCTGTCGATCTTGTGTTCGATGAGCGAGGGGCCATCGCCACGACGGGCCCGCGCGGCGGCCTCGGCGAAGGCCTCGTAAACAGCGAAGAAATCGTGACCATCGACAATCCGGCCTGGCATGCCGAAGCCCACGGCGCGCTCGGCGATGTCCTTGCACGAGACCGAGTAGCGGCTGTCGGTGGCCTCGGCGTAACCGTTGTTCTCGAACACGAATACCACCGGCAGCTTCCATACCGTGGCGAGATTCATGGCTTCGAACACCGTGCCCTGATTGGACGCGCCGTCGCCACAGAAGACCACCGCGAGACCGCCTTTACCACGGCGCTTGGCGGCCAGCGCCGCGCCGCAGGCCAGCGGCGGGCCGCCGCCGACGATACCATTGGCGCCCATCATGCCGGTGTCGAGATCGGCGATGTGCATCGAGCCGCCCTTGCCGTGGCAGGTGCCGGTGCGTTTGCCGTAGATCTCCGCCATCATGCCTTTGACTTCCACGCCCTTGGCAATGCAGTGGCCGTGGCCGCGGTGATTGCTGGCCAGGCGGTCGTCGATACGCAGATGCATGCCGACGCCGGTCGCCGACGCTTCCTCGCCGGCATACAGATGGACGAAACCGGGAATGCCGCCTTTGGCGAATTCGATGTGGACGCGGTCCTCGAATTCGCGAATGGTCTTCATCGTGCGATACGCGTCGAGCAGATCCTCGACGGACAGTGCTTGCGCCATGGGTGTCTCCCCTTGAATGATGTGTTGCCGTCGCGACTCTTGCGGTCGGTACAGAATTTAACCACGCCAGGCGGGCCAGGCGTGGTCTGCGAGAGCGGCCGACTTGTCCTGCCGCCTTCGATCGCTACTCCAGGGCAGCGCCATGCCGGCCTTTAAAACCGCATGATCGCCATGTCGTGGACGTGCGAATCTGTAAAGACTATAACAGCGCGACGGGCTAGCAGTAGCGATTTTTTTGCGGCCTCCGTGCACTGTCACGGCCGGCATCATGGGAGCACAGCGCGATGGAATTCCACGATCTGATCATGCGCCTGACACAGGCTATCGTGGCGGGTGATGGGGCGAGCGCCGCCAGCTGCTTTACCGACGATGGTGTCTATCACGACGTCTTCTACGGCGCCTTCGCCAAAGCGGATATTGCGCGCATGGTGTCCGACTACTTCCACCGCGATGCGAGCGCGTTCATCTGGGACATCCATCAGCCGGTGTCTGATGGGCGTACGGGCTATGCGCGTTATGTGTTCAGTTATGACAGCCGCCTTGCCGGTGCGCAGGGGCGGCGCGCGCTGTTCGAAGGCGTATCCATCTGTCAGCTTCGCGATGGTCTGCTGGCCAGCTACCACGAGGTCGCCAATGCTGCGCCGGGCCTCGCCATGCTCGGTTTCGAACCAGCGCGGTTGTGTAAAGTCGTCGAGCGCCAGGGCCGCGAACTGGCCGCACGCGCCGAAGCTGGTCACCACCGAGTGTCTTGAATGGCCGTTGTCGAGAGCCTGCCGGCGCGGGACTTGCTGACAAAGCCGCTAAGCGCCGCAGACTTTGCACGCGCCGCGCAGGAAATCTATACCGAACTGCTGCCGACGCCCCAGTTGGTCTGGCCGTTGCTGGCTGCGCGCTGTGGCTGCGAGGTGTGGGCCAAACACGAGAACCATCTGCCGACCGGTGCGTTCAAAGTGCGCGGCGGCTTGTGGTTCATGCAACAGTTGCGCGAGGCGCGACCCGCAGTGCGTGGCGTGGTCGCAGCGACGCGCGGCAACCATGGCCAGAGCATCGGCCATGCGGCGCGCCTGCATGATCTCGGCGCCGTGATCGTGGTGCCGCATGGCAACAATCCCGACAAGAATCGCGCCATGGCTGCGCTGGGTGTCGAATTGATCGAGCACGGCGAGGATTTTAATGCGGCGCTGGACTACGCCACGCTACTCGCGGCCCAGCGCGGTCTTTATCTGATCCCGTCTTTCCATCCGTTGTTGGTGCAGGGCGTCGGTACCTATGGCTATGAGCTGTTGCGCGCGGTGCCCGATCTCGACGCGGTCTATGTACCGATTGGTCTCGGCTCCGGCATCGCCGGCGTGCTCGCCGCGCGCAATGCGCTGGGTTTGCGCACCGAGATCATCGGCGTGGTCTCGGCCCATGCCGATGCCTACGCCCAGTCTTTCGAACGCGGTGAATTGGTGACTACCGCGAGTGCTGATACGCTGGCCGACGGCCTCGCGGTACGCGTGCCATCACCAGCGGCGTTGGCTTACTTGCGCAGCGGTGTCGCGCGCGTAGTGCGGGTGTCTGACGAACAAGTGTTGGGTGCGATCGCGGCCTTGTTTACCGACACCCATAATCTGGTCGAAGGGGCAGGAGCCGCGCCGCTTGCAGCGCTGATCAACGAGCGCCAACGCATGCGCGGGCGACGAGTCGCGGTGGTGGTATCAGGCGGCAATCTTGACCGCGTGACATTGCAACGGGCGCTGGCCTGAACAGGTGTTGATGGTGATTGTGTCGGTTGCGAACCTGACGCCTATCGTTGCTGACTAATAACGTCCAGACTTCATCGGTATTTGGAGCAGCACACCGTGCAACTCGAGGGCTCGTGCCATTGCGGCAAAGTGAAATTCAAACTCTTCTCACGGCATCCCTATCCGTTCAATGTCTGTTACTGCTCTATCTGTCGCAAGACGGCTGGGGGTGGCGGCTATG
>JANMJF010000039.1:0-8171 GCA_031371245.1 Pseudomonadota bacterium
CTTGAGTCCGAGGGCCGCAGTATGGACGCGGCCGAGATGACGGACATGCTTGCCGACTGGTGCAAGCGTTACCCGATCATCACTATCGAAGATGCCATGGACCAGAACGACTGGGCGGGCTGGCAGCATCTGACCGCAACGCTAGGCGCCCATGTGCAGCTGGTGGGTGACGATCTTTTTGTGACCGATGCCGCCACCTTGCAGCGCGGCATCGATCAGAAGGTCGCCAATTCGATACTGATCAAGGTCAACCAGATAGGGACCCTGTCCGAGACCTTTGCCGCCATCGAGCTCGCCAAACGCGCGAACTACACGGCGGTAGTCTCCCATCGTTCCGGCGAAACCGAGGACTCGACCATCGCCGATATCGCTACGGCCTTCGGCACCGGGCAGATCAAGACCGGATCGATGTCGCGCTCTGACCGTATCGCGAAATACAACCGCCTGCTGGTGATCGAGCATCTGCTCGGTGCGCGCGCGGTCTATCCGGGCCGTCAGGCGTTCTACAACTTGAGGCGCAGTTAGCCTCGAAGTGCGACTCGTCATTGCGGTCCTGGTGCTACTCACGATGTACCTGCAGTACGCGCTGTGGGTCACTCGTGGTGGCATACACGACGTCGACAAACTGAAGGTGTCGGTGGCCGAACAGAACGATGAGATCGCGCGTCTGAAAGAGCGCAATCGTACGCTAGCAGCGGAAGTGACAGATCTGAAACAGGGGATGGAGGCCGTTGAGGAACGTTCGCGCAGTGAGATGGGCATGATCAAGCGCGGTGAAGTGTTCTTCCGCATCACTGATCCCAATCACGAGCACGACATTCCGCAGCACGCTGCCGCCGCCGGCCAGGGTGTGGAGCCGCCGCTCGAACCACCACTCGATCCGCTTGCGCCGGACTCACCGGCGGTGAGCGATGACCTCGACTCGCCGGCCGCGCCTCAGGACCAGCCGCTGTCGGTCAAACCCCAGGTGAAGGCTGCCGCCCCGGCAGTCAAGTCCAGGCGTGCGCCGCCAGCTCAACCCGCCCGCCTGACGGGTCCTGCGCCGCCGCTACGCAAGGCTGCACCGGTCGAATGAACGGCGCGGTCTACGCGGTGGTACCCGCCGCTGGCGCTGGCAAGCGCATGGGCTCAGCGACACCAAAACAGTATCTCGACATTGCCGGTCGTAGCGTTCTCGAACACACCCTGTGGCGTCTGGCCGGACAGGCCTTGATTCGCAAGGTGGTGGTGGCGATCAGCGTCGGCGATGAATATTTCGCAGCGCTGCGGCCGCGCCTGCCGGCGAAGGCCAGCGCGGTGCTGGGCGGTGTCGAGCGTTGCCACTCGGTGCTCGCCGCACTGCATGCCCTGGCGCTCGACGCCGCCGCCGAGGACTGGGTGATGGTGCACGATGCCGCGCGGCCCTGTGTGCGCAGCGCCGATCTGGATCGCATGATCGCGACCTTGGGTGACGACGAGGTCGGTGGCATTCTCGCGGTACCAGTGCGCGATACCTTGAAGCGCTGCAATACCGACGGCGCGATCGTCGCGACGGTCGATCGTAGCCAGCTGTGGCATGCACTCACGCCGCAGATGTTTCGCCTCGGTACCTTGACCCGCGCTATTGAGGCCGCCTTGGCCTGCGGTGTGATGGTGACCGACGAGGCGCAGGCCATTGAACGCCTAGGATTGACGCCGCGCGTGGTGGCGGGACATGCCGACAATCTCAAGATCACCCATCCCGAAGACCTGTCCCTGGCCGGCCTGATCCTGGCCGCCCAGGACGAAGCTGCCCATGGAGGCGAACCGCAATGAGAGTCGGACAGGGCTATGACGCCCATCGTTTCAAAGACGGCACACTGGTGGTGCTGGGTGGCGTCGAGATCCCCTTTGAGCAAGGACTCGCCGCCCATTCCGACGGCGATGTACTCCTCCATGCGATCTGCGACGCCCTGCTCGGCGCCGCCGCACTGGGCGACATCGGCCGTCACTTTCCCGATTCCGATCCCCTCTACAAGGGTGTCAGCAGCCGTGTCTTGTTGCGACGGGTGAAGGAATTACTCGACGATGCCGGCTACAACATCATCAACATCGATGCGGTCGCGATCTGCGAGCGGCCGCGCATCTCGGCCCATGTCGAGACCATGCGTGCCAACATCGCCGCCGATACCGGCCTCGACATCGAAGCCGTCAACGTCAAGGGCACGACCACCGAGAAGATGGGTTTCACCGGCCGCGGTGAAGGCATCGCCGCCAGCGCGGTGTGTCTGATCGAGAGCTGTGGCTGAACAGTCGTGCGGTGGGTGTGCGCTCAGCTCTCGTCGCGACGACTGCGCAATAAAACATACATCGCACCACTGCCGCCATCTTCGCGCCGCGCCGGCGTGAAGGCCAGCACGCTTTCGTGAGCACGTAACCACCGTGCGACCTGCGGTTTCAATACCGGGCTTTTGCCCGGCGAGCTCAGACCCTTGCCATGAATGATGCGCACACAGGACAGACGTTGGCCGCGCGCGTGGAGGAGGAAGTCAGCCAGACGCACACCTGCCTCGCTGAGCGTCAGACCATGCAGATCGAGTTCGTCCTGCACCGGATACTGACCACGGCGCAGTTTGCGTAACACCGAATTCTGCAGCCCTGGGCGGTGGTAGTCGGTGGCGGTCGCGGCATCGTGGCTGTCGCTGCCGAGCAAAGTTGTTGCCGCCGGTATCAGCGTGGATGGCAACACCTCGGGCTCGACCGCGCGGCGTTGCGGCGGCGTGCGCGCGCGCTGCGGTTCAATGGTGTTGTGAACCAAGGGACGCACCTTGCCGACCAGATCACGAAAGCTCTTGTCGTGGGGCGGCGGGTCTTTACCGTCCTTCATGACACAAGCGCACGAATGTTCAATCGCCCGCCACCCATGCCCGCGCGTTATTGAACAAGGCCAGCCACGGTCCTTCCGCGTCGCGCCATTGCGCGGGGAACCACGAGTACTGCTGGCGCAGAAAGACCCGCTCCGGGTGCGGCATCATGATAGTGACGCGACCGTCGTCGCTGCACAGGCCGGCCAGACCGAGCGGCGAGCCGTTGGGATTGTGTGGATAGCGGTTCGCCACGGCACCGTCACCATCGACATAACGCAAGCAGGCACCGTGCAGATCCGGGCGCGCATCGTTGTGCCATTGTGCGCGGCCTTCGCCGTGGGCAACCACGATCGGTGCGCGCAGGCCCGCCATGCCCCGGGTCAGGATAGAGGGTGAGTCGATTACCTCGACCATCACCAGACGCGCTTCATATTGTTCGGAGACGTTGCGCTCGAAGCGCGGCCAGTGGCTTGCGCCGGGAATACTGTCGGCCAGAGTGGCCAGCATCTGGCAACCGTTGCACACGCCAAAGGTGAAGGTGTCGGGGCGTTGAAAAAAAGCTTCGAAGCGCGCCCGGGCGCGCTCGTTGTAGGCAATGGTGGCGGCCCAACCGCGCCCGGCGCCGAGCACATCACCATAGGAAAAGCCGCCACAGGCGGCCAGGCCCTGCATATCTTCGAGGGTGTGACGACCGGCGATGATGTCGGTCATGTGTACGTCAATGGCGGTGAAGCCGGCCCGATCGAAGGCCGCTGCCATTTCGACAAAACCGTTGACACCTTGTTCGCGCAGGATGGCAACGCGTGGTCGTGGGCCGCTGCGCGCGAGGGGGCGGTGTCGGACAAAATCGAGACCCGGCAATTGCACACTCAAGCCTTTGTCACATTCGTCGAGAATGACCGCGAGTTCTTCGTCAGCGCAGCGTGGATTGTCGCGCAGACGCTGCATGGCGTGGGTGGTGGCGCTGAAGGCTGCCAGCAATGCGTTTAGAGAGGCAGCGTAAATTTCGCGCCCATCGCGCACGATAGTTAAGTCGCGCGAAGATTGAGGACGACCGACGACATGCGTACAGTCGGCCAAAGTCGTCGCATCGCGCAGATAGTTCATGAGGCTGTCGAGATCGACGCTGCGGATCTGCAGCACCGCGCCGAGCTCCTCGGCGAATAGACAGGCGAGGTCCTCGCCTGCGAGTGCGCTCAAATCGAGTTCCACGCCACAGCGGCCGGCAAAAGCCATTTCGGCGACCGTCACCAGCAGGCCGCCGTCGGAGCGATCGTGATAAGCGAGCAAGTGGCCGGCATCGTTCAGGCTCTGCACCGCACGAAAGAGGTCGGCGAGATCCTGCGCGCTATCGCAATCGGCGGGTGTGTCGCCCAAGGCTTGATAACACTGGGCGAGGATCGAGCCACCCAGACGCTGTTTGCCGCGACCGAGATCGATCAGCAGCAACAGTGTTTCTTCATCCGTCACCAATAACGGCGTGAGACTCGCCTCGATGTCCATCACCGGCGCAAAGGCCGAGGCGATCAAGGACACCGGCGCGACCGTGCGCCATTCACCGTCGGCGGCCGGCCATGCAGATTGCATGGACATCGAATCCTTGCCGACTGGAATATTGATACCGAGCGCCGGGCATAACTCCATGCCGACCGCGCGCACCATGTCGTAGAGCGTGGCGTCTTCGCCGTCGAAGCCGGCCGGACTCATCCAGTTGGCCGAGATCACGATGTCCTCGATGCGTCGGATGCGCGCTGCGGCAATATTGGTGATCGCTTCGGCAATCGCGAGTCGCGCCGCTGCGGGGCCGTTGAGCAGCGCCACCGGCGTACGCTCACCGATGGCCATGGCTTCACCGCAGCGGGCGCGAAAACTGCTGGCGGTGACGGCACAATCGGCGACCGGCACCTGCCACGGGCCAACCATCTGATCGCGCACACACAGACCGCCGACGCTGCGATCGCCGATAGTGATGAGGAAGCGTTTGTCGCCGACGGCTGGAAAGCGCAGCACCCTGTCGATGGCTTCCGCCAGCACGATGTCTTGGGTAACGAAGGCTTGCAGCGTGGGCACCACGTGCTGCGCATGGCGCTCCATGCGCGGCGCCTTGCCGAAGATCACATCCATTGGAATATCGATGGGTGCACGCGCGTCGTCGCTGCTGGCCGCCGCGTCGCGTAAGGCCAGATGTTGGCTTGCAGTGGCATGGCCGACGACCGCGTAGGGGCAGCGCTCGCGTGCACAGATCGCGGCGAACGTGTCGACATCGCCAGGACGCAGCGCGAGCACATAACGTTCCTGCGCCTCGTTGCACCAGATCTCGAGCGGCGCCATGCCGGGTTCGGCATTGGGTATGGCGCGTAGCGCTATCTCGCCACCCCGACCGCCGTCGTGCAGGATCTCAGGAATGGCATTGGACAAACCGCCGGCGCCGACGTCGTGGATCATGAGAATGGGATTGCGTTCGCCGGCCGCCCAGCAGGCATCGATCACCATTTGCGCACGGCGTTCGATCTCGGCGTTGTCGCGCTGTACCGAGGCGAAGTCGAGTTCCGCATCGATGGCACCCGAGCCAACGGAAGAGGCCGCGCCGCCGCCGAGACCAATGAGCATGGCCGGCCCGCCCAGCACAATGATGGCGGCGTTGGCGGTCATTGGCAGTTTCTCGACATGGTCACCACGGATATTACCGAGGCCACCGGCCAGCATGATCGGTTTGTCATAGCCGCGCAGCAGGCGCTCGGTGCCGGCCGGCTGATGCTCGAAATTGCGGAAATAACCGGCCAGCGCCGGCCGCCCGAATTCGTTGTTGAAGGCGGCCGCACCGAGTGGACCTTCGAGCATGATGGCTAGCGCGCTGGCCAGCCGTGGATTCAAGGGCCGGTCCTGCTCCCACGGCGCCGGCAGGCTCGGAATACGCAGATGGGACACGCTGAAACCGGTGAGTCCCGCTTTCGGTTTGGCGCCGCGCCCGGTCGCGCCCTCGTCACGGATCTCGCCACCGGCACCGGTCGCCGCGCCGGCATAGGGCGAGATGGCCGTTGGATGATTATGGGTTTCGACCTTCATCACTACATGGATATCTTCGAGCCGCTCGCAGTACACGCCGGTTTCCCCATCGGCATAAAAGCGCGGCGCGTGATAGCCGCGTGTGACGGCGGCGTTGTCGCGATAGGCCGACAGCACGTCGTTGGGATGGGTGGCGACAGTATTGCGGATCATGCCGAACAGACTGTGTTGCTGTGCGACACCGTCGATGGTCCAGCTGGCGTTGAAGATCTTGTGCCGACAATGCTCGGAATTAGCCTGCGCGAACATCATGAGTTCGACGTCAGTAGGGTCGCGTGCAAGCGCGGTGAAACGCACTACCAGATAATCGATTTCGTCGTCGGCCAGCGCCAGGCCAAGCGTGCGATTGGCCTCGACCAATGCGGCACGCCCGCGCCTTGCGAGCGGCACATGACCTAAGGCGCGCGGCGTGGTGTCGCTCTGCAGGCGGGCAAGATCGCTCCACGCGGTGAGCACGGTGTCGGTCATGCGATCGTGCAATAGATGCAGCATCGTCGTGCGTTGCGCGCTCGACACGCCGCAGCAGCGCCAGGCCGTCACGCGCTCTATGCGCGCCACGGGCGCGCCACAATTGCGCGCGATATCGGTGGCCTTGCTTGACCATGGCGAAATAGTGCCCAGGCGCGGCGCCACCAGTAGATCCGGGCCAGCAGCGGTGGTGATGTCGATGACGGCAGTGGCGCGGGTCACGGTGAGCAGCCGTTGACGCAGTTCCGCGCTGTCGTCGCCTGGCTCGTTCAGCCACACCACGTAGACATGCTCAGCTTCGAGCGCGCTCAGCGCCGGGCACAGCGCATGGCCGGCGGCCAGCAATTTGTCGAGACGAAACGGCGAAAGCGCGCGGGTGCCACGAAGTAGAAGCATCGAGAGCAAGTCCTGTCGACTGGGCCAGCGCCGGCGGCGCCGCAGATTGAGGCCGCTATTGTCGTGGACTTAAGGGGTGACTTCCACTTTCACCCAGACCTCATAGGCCACCGATTGCGCGTGTGCCGTGCTGGTCAGTTCACTGCCGCGTTGGTCGTGGCTGGCGCTGGTCGCGCCGCCTAGCGGTAGCCATTCGCCGAGCCGACCGCGCACCACGGCGTTGACACTGCGTTGCGCGATCATGCCGCTACCACGACGGTCGAGCTGCTCGCTATAGGGTGAGATCTCGAGGGTCACTTCGTCCCCCGCAAGGCGTGGCGTGACATAGACACCGCTGCCGACATTGCGGTAATCGAGGGATTGCTGAACGGTCGCGCCATAGGGCGTGACGAGCGCGGAGGTTTGCGGCAACGGCACTGCCTGGCCGGTCGCGATATAGGCCGGTGTGCCTTCGATGGCACTCACAAAATGGGTGGTGGCGAGATCATCTTGATCGTGGGTGCGATAGGCCTCGATGGTGGCGCCAGCCTGCGCGCCTGCCATGTTAATGGCGGCGCCCGCCGCGTCAGCCGGACCGCTGGCGCCCACCGCAACCTCGCCGTTGCCGATACGCATCCGCGCCGCGAGTTGGTCAGCCGACTGTTGGCTGGCGTCCTGTACGTTCTGGCGCACCACGATGCGCAATTGGCGCTGGCGCGTATCCAGGCCTGCGAGCACGTGTTTGAGATCGGCCAGATTGGCCGGCGTGGTGCGGATCACGAGTTGCTGGCTGAGACCGCTGACGGTGCCACCTTCGACCACCAGTTCGCGTAAGGTCGGTAGCAGATCAGCCGCCAGGCGGTGCTTGAGCGGCACCACTTCCATGACCATCAAATCGGCGCGGGTGACCAGGCTGACGGCGAGCAGTGCCAACGCGCAAGCGATTCGGCTCACAAATGCAGTCTCCGGAAATTCGGGTCAGGCAGGCCGCGTTCCCACATTTCGTCCAGGCGTTCGCCCAGTGCCATCGCGCGCCGTCGGCCGCAATAATCTGCCTCGGCCTCGAAGCGATCAGAGAATGGCCGGCTCACGTAGCCGATGTTATCGGCAATCAGCAGCGCTTCGTTAAAGTTTTTGTACTGCGGTGCGGGCGTGCGGATCTCGACGAAACCCGGCAGGCGTTCAGCCACATCGATCAGACGATGGTGACGGCTGACCAGCGGCTGCGGGTCGAGGATGAACAGCCGGATGCGGGCACTGCGGTGGCTCAGCGCAAGCTGTTTGACCGCTGCGGCAAAGGCCTCGTTGTCGTACAACGGCGGATCGAGATGACGGCTGACGATGTCGAGCGAGCGCCGTGTCTGGCTGACGAAATCGAGGCAAAGCGCCGCCAATGCCGCCTGGCCGCTGACCTCGAACGGCCCCTCGCTGACGCCA
>JANMJF010000044.1:0-3560 GCA_031371245.1 Pseudomonadota bacterium
CCCATCGCGCCTTCGTTCTGATCGATCCCGCCCACAGCGGCGACAGCGTCCGCCCGACCGAAAACGCGATTGCCGAACTGCACACCCTGCTCGCCGACATCGCACCGGCCTTTGCCGGTGTGCGTTTCGAAGTGACCGGCAGCGAGGCCATGGACGGCGAAGAGCTGGTGACCGTGGCGCAGGATGCCTGGCTCACCACCAGCCTGTCCTTCGTCGCTGTTGCCCTGGTGTTGGTATGGGGCCTCAATGCGGCGGGCCTGGTGGTGGCGGTCTTGATCACCCTGGCCTGTGGTTTGGTCTGGACGGCGGCTTTCGCTACCGTCTGCGTCGGCAGTCTGAATCTGATCTCGGTGTGTTTCGCGGTGCTCTTCATCGGCATGGGCGTCGATTTCGGCATTCAATTCGCGATGCGTTATCGCGAAGAACTGGTGGCGGGGCCCGATCGCACGCAGGCCTTGGCGGCCGCCGCGCGGGGTGTCGGCGGGGCCTTGACCCTGGCGGCGGTCGGCGCCGCGATCTGCTTCTTCGCCTTTGTGCCGACCAGTTATCTGGGTCTCGCCCAACTCGGTGTGATCGCTGGTTTCAGCATGGGCGTGGCGCTGGTCGCCAATCTCACCGTGCTGCCGGCACTGCTCAGCCTGCTGCCGGCGCCACGTCCACTAACAAGCCGGTCCGTGCGTAACGGCCAAGTGCAAGCCGGTCCGTTGGCGCGCTTCGTCGCCCGTTGGCAGTGGCCCATCGTCGCGTTTGCGCTGGTCGCCGTGGTGAGCGGCGCGGTGCTGCTGCCGCGCGTCGAATTCGATCTCAATCCGCTCAATCTGAAAGACCCTCACAGCCCCGCAGTGCAAGCCTGGCGCCGCTTGGCGACCAGCGCTGACAGTTCGCCCTATACGGCCGATGTGCTGGCAGCATCGCTGGACGATGCCGTGCACCGCGCCGCGCGCTTGCGCGAACTGCAAGAAGTCGATAAGGCCATCACGCTGGCAGATTATGTGCCCACCGAGCAAAGCGAAAAACTTGAAATCATCGATGGCATGCGTGCTTCCTCCGGTGCCTTATTGGCTGGCAAAGCACCCGTCTCGGCACCCTCGGTGGACGCCGAGGCGGCGGCGGTCGAGCGTCTGCTGGCGCGCATCGCGGCGGCGGCACCGACGCTAGCTGAAGGTGCATTGCAAAGCAGTGCCGCGCGTCTAACCCGAGCGTTTGCGCCACTGCGCAAGGCCAGTGGCTGGCCGCAGCTTAGCCTGCCTGCGGTGCGTGGCCTGCTGCTTGGCGATCTACCCCAGGCCATGACACGTCTGCGTCAACTGTTAACTGCCGGGCCGGTCACATTGAAAGATATTCCTGCCGATACCGCGCAACGCTATGTGGCTGCCGACGGGCGCGCGCGCGTCGAGATTTATCCGCGCGAAAACCTCAACGACAATGCGGCCATGCGCCGATTTGCCGCCGCCGTCACGGTCCTCGAACCGCAGGCCACCGGCGCGCCGGTCGAACTGGTGGCCGGCAGTCGCGCCGTCATCCAGGCCTGTGTCGAGGCCTCGGTGCTGGCGCTGGTACTGACCATCATCATGCATGTCTTGGTCTTGAACGGTGTGTTCGATGCGCTGCTGGTGGCGGCGCCGCTGGTGCTCGCCATGCTGCTCACCGTCACGACCTCGGTGCTGTGCGGCATTCCACTCAACTTCGCGAATATCATCGCGCTGCCGCTACTGATCGGACTGAACAATGCCTACGGAGCCTACCTCGTGATCCGCCGCAACCATGCCCGCGACATCCGTCACCTGCTCGACACCAGCACGCCGCGCGCGGTGCTGTTCAGCGGCCTGACGGCGGTGGCGTCTTTCGGCACACTGGCGGCGTCTAAACATCCGGGCATGGCCGGCATGGGCGTGCTCATTGCGCTGTCACTTGGCTATGCCTTGTTATGTGCGCTGGTGGTCCTGCCGGCCTTGATGGCCGCGCTCGAACGTCGCCAAGTTACGACGTCCTGAGGTCGGTATGGACGTTGTGTATTGGAAGGCCGTGATCCTCGGCCTCGTCGAGGGCTTGACCGAGTTCCTGCCGATCTCCTCCACCGGCCATTTGATCCTGGCGGCTGACCTGCTCGACTTCAACGATGCTCGCGGGCAGGTTTTTCAACTGGTGATCCAGACCGGCGCGATGCTGGCCGTGGTGTGGGAATTCCGTGCACGCTTCCTGGCTGTGCTCGCGGGTCTCGGCCACGATGCGCAAGCCAGGCGTTTCGTGCTGAATGTCGCAGTGGCGTTTCTACCGGCCGCAGTGCTGGGGCTGGCTTTTGGAAAAACCATCAAGGCCGTATTGTTCAGGCCCGTGCCCGTTGCTATTGCATTCATTGTCGGTGGCTTCGTCATCCTGTGGGCAGAACGTCGCGAGCACCGCATCCGCTGCGAGACGGTCGACGAGATGAGTGTTGTCGATGCGCTCAAGATCGGTCTCGCCCAGGCGTTCGCGCTTATCCCCGGCACGTCGCGTTCGGGCGCCACCATAATCGGAGGTCTGTTATTCGGTCTGTCGCGGCGCGCCGCCACGGAATTTTCGTTCTTTCTTGCTGTGCCGACCCTGCTCGCCGCTGGCGGCTATGACCTGATCAAACATCGCGCGCTGTTCGTGTGGTCCGATCTCGGCCTCTTCAGTGTCGGTCTCGCGGTGTCCTTCGTGTCGGCCTTTGTGTGTATCCGTTGGCTGCTGCGTTATGTCATGCGCCACGATTTCACGCCATTCGCCTGGTATCGCATCGTGTTCGGCGGCATCGTCTTGTTGACGGCCCAGACTGGCCTGGTTGACTGGACGGCGGGTTAGGCCCACTACCACTCATCACTGCAGGGCTTTTTGCAGAACTGTCGACTGCTGGTCATTCGCGTGTCACACGCTTGGTCCACGATACTTTCGAGCTCTCGCTCGCAGTGGCGCCTGGCCCGCACTGCGCCTTGAATCGTAACCATGGAGCGAATCAACATGGACGACGTCGTCGAAGACCTGTGCGCCGCCGTGCGTCGCCACGAGACCGCGTTACGTGCCCTGGGCACGCCCGGACACCGCGTTAGCACCCCGGAAGAAGTGCAACGTCTTGAGCACAAGTTAGAGTGCTGCGAACAATGGCTGCGCTTATTGCACGCCAACGATGCGCTGGCACGCAGCCGCGCCGGTGCGTCGCAACCTTCAATTCGTTTTACCCCACGGCGCGCGCCGCCCATCGAGCAAAGCCCAAACACCGGCGCTAAGCGTGGCGTGTTGCGCGCTTCTTGAGCGTCGTCCTTGCGCTGTTGTTCACCCCAGCACGCCGCGCTCGCGCAAATGCGCTACCACTCGCGCGGCGGCCTGCTCCGGCGTGCAGGCCGTGGTGTCGATGTGCATCTCCGGCGCCTCGGGCGATTCATAGGGTGAATCGATGCCGGTGAAGTTGCGGATTTGGCCGGCCCGCGCCTTCGCATAAAGCCCCTTCACATCGCGCTGCTCGGCGACCTCCAGCGGCGTATCGATGAAGACCTCGATAAATTCGCCTTCTTCCAGCAGCGCGCGCGCCGATTGGCGTTCGC
>JANMJF010000085.1:0-12844 GCA_031371245.1 Pseudomonadota bacterium
CGTCCTGGCCATAACGCGCGCCGCGACCTGGGTCGTGCTCATAGGGCGGATGGGATGCGTGGGTCGAGACGCGTATAGAGCAAGTCGACGAGCGCGTTGACCAGTATGTAAGTGAGCGCGATCAAGAGCACCGCGCCTTGCACCACCGGATAGTCGCGACGCTGGATGGAGTCGATCAGCAACTGGCCGAGACCGGGCCAGTTGAACACCGTCTCGGTCACCACCGCGCCGCCGAGCAGGGCGCCGAGCTGTAGGCCGATGACGGTCACGACCGGCAGCGCGGCATTGCGACATACATGTCCTACCACCACCGCCAGTTCGCTCAAGCCGCGCGCACGGGCAGCTTGCACATGGGGTAGTTGCAAGGCCTCGAGCATGGCAGCGCGCGTCATGCGTGTCAGTACCGCCGCGAGTCCGCTGGCGAGCGTGACCGCCGGCAGCACGAGCCCCGCAGGCTCGTTCGCGCCACCGATCGGAAACCACGCCAGCTGCACGGCAAAGACAATGATCAATAGCGGCCCCAGCACGAAACTCGGTGCCGACATGCCCAGCACTGCCACGACGCTGGCAATACCGTCCCAGATCTGTCCCGCACCGAGCGCGGCGACCACCCCCAGTGGCAGCCCGACCAACACCGCGAGCAGGAGTGCGGCAAGAGCCAGCACTAGCGTATAACCGAAGTGTTCGGCGAGCAGGGCTGCAACTGGACGCGCGCTGACCAGTGAGGTGCCGAGATCGCCGTGCAGGAGGCCGACGATGAAACGCCAGCATTGTTCACCCACGGGCAGATCCAGCCCGAGGCGACTGCGCAAAGCGAGCCTGTCGGCGGCGCCTGCATAGTCGCCGAGCATGACCTCGACCGGATCGCCCGGCACCAGATGCAACAGCATGAAGACCATGCACGACACCCCGAGCGCGACCGCAGCGGCGCCCGCGAGTCGCGATCCCAGGGTGCGTAAATCGAACATAGACGCGCGCTACTTTACAACTGCCGTCGAGATGTCGCGAGCTGGTGCACGTGCGGCTCGAGCACGCAGCGGCTGGTGTAGAATCCGCCGCGTGGCGCGCTTCGAATTCAAACACGATCCCCCCGCCGAGGACTGGCTCGAGCGCGGCGATCGCCTGCTCAATCTGGTCGTGCGCGGTTGTGGTCTGACGCTGATGGTGGTGGGCTTGATCGTGTCGTTGACAGTGATCGTCAGCGCCGGGGCACTCTATTTTTCGCCGACCCATATCGAGCGCTTCGCGCAAGCCGTCGAGCAGGGTTCGCATCTCGATCTGACCCTGTCGCGCGCCACCGCACACGGTCAGCAACAACTCGACAGCAGCGACAGGGCCGGTAATTCACCCGCGCCGCGAGTGCCGGACACCACCGCCATGGCTACACAGCCCGGCTTCCGCTTCTCTTATTTCATGGCCTGGTTAATCGCTATTTTGTTGTTGCTGCTGGTCGGGCGTCTCGCCATCGCGGCGGTACGCACCGGCGGCGAGCTCGCGCTCTACGACGTGCAGGTCAAGAAGCTGGCGCGCGCGCTCATCAAGGAGCGTGCGCTGACGGCCCGTGATTCGAGCTAATCGATCCTCAACTGTGGTCATTGACCCCCGGCGGCGATTCAAGATCGGCCTGGCGCACCTGGCGTGCATTGGGCATCACGCATTCCGCAGCATCCACTACCGCGCGTGAATAGAGTTCCCCGTAGTAGTCCTTGCTGGTGTTACGCATGACCGGCATGAGGCCGATCTTGTAAGAGGCCTGGAGCAGACCCATGCCGTCCTTGAGGCCGTTGCCCATCATCAGATCCATGCGGATGTTGGCATTCAACACCTGATCGTAGGGGCCCCACAGACGCGGCGCCGAAAACGGTCCACCGCCGGCCAACACATCCAATATCACTGCGCCGCGACCGGCGTGATAACCGAGCGCTGCAAAGCCCTCGCCCTCATAGAAACTGAAGGTCTCGGCGCCACAATCGGTCGCCATGGTGTAGTCGTAGCGGTCAACGAAGCTGTCGGTGTATTCACTGGGCATCTGTATGCCCCGTGTGCGCACGCGATGTTTGTCGCCCCTGGCGCGCACTTCGGCGGCGATGCCGAGTATCAACTCGGCCGAACCGTGGGGCTTGGAGACGAAGCGTTTGCCGGCCTCGATGAGATAGGCACGATCGGTGGTGATGCGCGCGCCGATGACCTCAATGGTCGGCACCACGGTCACGTCATCATTGCGCAAGCGGCCGTCTTCGGCGTGCAATCCTTGACTCAGCAAGCTGGCCGCGAATAACAGCAGGGGTGCCATGCGGCGACGCTCATCGCGACAGGTCAGCTCGCGTTTGCGTCGATCCTCGCGCAGGGCGAAACCCTGTTGCTCAGCATAGGCCCGGAGCTTGCGAAACATATCGATACTTTGCTGTTGCAGTCCCCGACGGTGCACCAGGGTCCGCACGCCATCGATGAAGCAGGGATGGACCGTGGTCAGATATTCCAACGGTTTACTGCGCGCCGCGCGCGCGACCCCAGCCGACCAGCTTGGCCGCAATTGATTCGCGATCCTTGGCATCGACGGGGTGGACTTGGAATGGCTAACGGGGGTGACTTGCATGGACAATCTCCGGCGGCAAACGAGGTGCGCAGTTTTCAGTTCTCGTGCAAGTGTTGTCGGCCAGCCGTGGGCCGACTTGATAGCCAAATTCAGCATTCTTGACGCAGGCACGGAAGGTGCGAAAGACCCTCAGGGCGGCGTCGGGGCGACATCCTCAGGCGACGCGACCGACTCGGGCGGCGCGACATCCTCGCGCAGGACGCCCTCCGGGAGGCGGTTGTACTCGATGGCATTACTCAAATCCCTCGACTCGATATTGCCGTGGCGCAATACCTTTTCGAGATCCTCGGCAAAAATCTTGCGCGATATGAGGCCATCTTTGATGGTATCGGTGGAGATTCTGCCGGACGACAACGCAGCCTTCAGGTCATCGCCTCTCAGTTTCCCGCTGGCCATGCCGCGCTGCAGTTGTTCGGCACTGATATTGCCCTCGCGCAGCGCTTTCTGCAGCGCCATCTCCTCATCGTCATCGATATTGCGGGCATAACGATCGACCAGTGCAATACGCTCGGCGTTACTCAATTCGCCCCACCGCGCGAGCACATCGCGACGCTCATCGACACCCAGACCCGGCATGTCACGCAACACTCGACGCAGCCGAAAGCTGTGCGCCGACAGGCTGGCCTCGGCCGCTGAGAGTTCACGCCGTCGGTGCGAACGCTGACGTAATGCAGGGGCTTGGTCTTTGTCCTTCGCCTTGGCGAGCGGGGCCGGCAAGGGGCTGCGGCCCGCGCGCTGCAATTTGAAGTTTGCGGCGCGCTCCAGTAGCGAGCGGCGCGCTGCTGCGTCGAGCGTTTCCCAACGGGTACGCAGCCGCGCGAGCATGTACTGCTGTTCGCCGCTCAAGCTGTCCCAGCTCAGCGTCGCGTCAGCGGCCAGCGCACCCGCCGTCACCAGCAAGCCGACCGCCAGCCACGCCCACATGGCTCTGCGCACGGAACGCGGCGAGTGCCGCTGCGGGCCAGTAAAATCGCTAGTCATGGTGGGTCTCATCGTGCGTGCGCGTAGGGGATTCACGCTGATAGCGGCCGCGCGTAGCGCGCCTGATTTGACTATTCATCGCCAGCAGCGCTGTTCACTCGACGATATCGACCCGAGTTCCGACCGTCACCGCGTCGAACAATTCAATGATGTCGGCATTGCCCATGCGGATGCAGCCGCGCGAACCGGGCTGTCCCAGGGGCGTGCTGTCGGGCGTGCCGTGGATATAGATGTAACGCGCCTTGGTGTCGCGTTCGCCACCGGAGTTGTAGCCATGATCGCGTCCAGCCAGCCACAGGATGCGGGTCAGGATCCAGTCGCGCTCGGGATGGCGCGCGGCGAACTGCGCATCGTAGATCTCGCCGGTCGGGCGGCGCGCAACAAAGACCGTATTGGGCGCGCAATCGGCGCCTATTTTCTCGGCGATCTCATGGCCACCGCGCGGCGTGCGCTCGCTGTCGATCATCTCGCCGGCACCGTTACGGGCGGTCGATACTCGATAGCAGCGCAGTTCGCGCGCGGCGTGGAAGCTGCGCAGTCGTTGGCGCGCGATATCAATTTCAAGACGATCAATGATAGGCATCGGGGCTCACGCGATGAACCGTGGCCAGCCCATCAAAGCTGCCATCGGCGTCGATGGCATAACCATCGATGTCGGCGCGCAGGACGGCGGTCTGAGTTTCGAACCAGAGCGGCACATAGGGCAGATCGTATAACAGACGCCGCTCAATGGCGTGATAGAGCAGGCGCTGGCGCGCGGCCGCTTGCTCGCCCTCGGCTGCTTCAATCAGCGCATCTGTCTCGGCTTGGTGGTAGTAGCCACGATTCAGGCCAGCCGGTGGCCGTGCTGCGCTGTGGAAAGCCTGGCGAAAGATGCTCGGCAGTTTGAGACCCACCCACGACAAGCCATAGATCTCGAAGCGGCCGGCGCCAACGTCACCATAGAAAGTGCCCCAGTCGAGACTATCGATCACAAGATCGATGCCGACCTCGGCCAATTGACTTTGCAGTGCAGTCGCGAGGCGCAAACGAAACGCGTCGGCCGAGGTCTTGTAGTGCAGACGTAAGCGCTGTTGCCCATAACCGGCCGCCGCCAGCAGCGCGCGGGAACGGGCCGGATCGTAAGCCGGCACGGGCAGATCAGGAGCGGCGGCCCAATGGCTGGGCGGCAGCAGACTGGCGGCCGCCTGGGCGCGGGAGTGAAACAGATAGCGCACGACGGCGCAGCGATCGATGGCATGACTGATAGCCGCGCGCACGCGACGATCGGTCAGCGGGCCCCGGCTGAGATTGAAGCCCAGATAGGAGAACGTCGTGCCATCGTGCTCGACCACGCGCAGGCCGGGCCGCGTCGCCAGCCAGCTAAGGATCTCGGGCGGCAGATTGCCCTGCACGACATCGAGTTCGCCAGCAATAAGCTTGAGCGCCCGCACGGTGGCGTCTTTCACCACCACCACCTCGACACGCACACCATCGGCACGACGGCGCAGGCTGACATTGCCGTCGTTGTGCCACACCACACGGCTAAAGGGTCCACTGGCCAACTGCCAGGTATCGCGCGGGCGGCGCGCATCTTCAGCGGCCATTACGCCGAGACTCAGGATGGCGGGGAACAGCGCATCGGCCTGACGCAGCTCGAAGTCGATAGTCCGGGTATCGATCACCCGCACGGCTGCAATATTGCGCAACGCTTCGCGCAAGGGCGAAGCCAGTTCCGGGTCGAGTACCGCGCGATAGGTCGCCACCACGTCGGCGGCCGTGATCGCGCGCCCGTCGCTGAAGCGCGCGTCGCCATGCAGCGTGAAGCGATAGTGGCTCGCGTTGTCCATGCGCCAGTCGGCAAGCCCCGGCACTGCTTGCGCGGCGCCATCGAATTCAACCAACGCAGCATGCAGCAGACGCGACAGACGTGCCGACATCGCATCGGTCGCATAGCGTGGGTCGAGACTCAGCGGCGCGGTCGGAATGCCGAGACGTATGGCGTCAATCGGCGGGCGTTCGCAGCTCGCCAACAACACAGCGCCCAGCACCAGAGCGCCCATGACAGCGGCGCGGTGTGCGACGCGACGCATTGGCCTCACTCGCGCACGAACAGCGACAGGGACTCGACGTGGGCGGTGTTGGGGAACATGTCGAGAATGCCGGTCTCGATCAAACTGAAGCCATGCCGCGCAACCAGCACAGCGGCATCGCGCGCGAAGGTCACCGGGCTGCAAGAGACATAGACCAGTCGCTGACATTGTTCGAAACGCAGCCCCTCCAGCAAGGTCAGCGCACCGGCCCGTGGCGGATCGAGCAACAACTTGTCGGCGCTGGCGAGTGACAAGGCCGCGACTGCGGCGGCATCTTCGAGATTGTTAACCGCGAATTCGACATTGTTCAGAGCATTGTGCTCGGCATTGGCGCGTGCGCGCGCTACCAGCCCCGCCTCGCCCTCGATGCCGGTGACCTGCCCCGCCCGCCGCGCGACAGGCAAGGTGAAATTGCCAACCCCGCAAAATAGATCGGTCACCGCGTCACTCGCGCTGAGCTCCAGATGCTGGAGCGCGCGTGCCACCATCTGGCTGTTGATATACGGATTGACCTGGGTGAAATCGGTCGGCAGGAAGGCAATAGTTTCGTTTTCGACCACGTAGGTGAGCGGCGCCGGCGCGTGACCAGTCAGGGTTGTAATGGTGTCGTAACCGCCTGGCTGTAGCAGCAGGATGAAACCGCTGCGCGCAGCGTAGTCGACCAGCGCCGCGTGATCGTCCGGTGTGAGTGGTGCGAGATGACGCAGCACCAGGGCCACTTGCGTATCGCCGACCGCGACTTCTATCTGCGGCAGACGGTCGCGGATCGAGAGTCCCTGGATCAGAGTGCGCAAGGCCGGGATGGCGGCGCTGACCCGTGCGTCGAGAATGTCGCACTGATGACAATCGGCAACATAGGGCTTGGCGCGCTCGCGAAAGCCGACCAGCACGCCGCCCTTCTTGGTCACGTATTTGACGCCGAGGCGTGCCTTGCGGCGGTAGCCCCATTGCGGACTGCGGATCGGATCGGCCACACGCTGTGGCGCGAGCCCGCCCTGGTGGCGCAATAATTCCAGCAGCACGCCCTGCTTGTGTTCGAGTTGCAGACGCTCAGCAGCATGCTGAAAGCTGCAACCGCCGCACACGCCGTAATGGGGACAGCGCGCCGTGACTCGCGCCTCGGCCGCGCGCAGCACCGCGATGGTCCCGGCTTCGTCGTAGCGCCCATGTTTACGCAACACGCGGGCGGTGATCATTTCACCCGCCAAGGCGCCGTCGACGAAGACCGTTTTGCCCTCATGACGTGCCACGCCCCGCCCCTCGTGGGACAAATTATCGATCTCCAACGACAGCAGTTCGGCCGGCGTGCGGCCAACCGCGCGGCGCCGGCGATTACCCGCCACGCGCTGCGTTCCAGGCGGCGAGAAAGCTCGCGAAGTGTGGCGCCTCATGGCTGGCCAGAAAATGCCGCACGCGCTCGAACTCTTGGTCGATCTGCTGAGCACTCAAATGCCCGCGCATGAATTCGAACTTGAGGTAGATGAGATAGGTATTGAGCACATCGGTCTCGCAATAGTCGCGGATCGATCGCAGATTACCGGCGCGAAACTGCTTCCCTACCTCGCTGCCATGCATGCCGAGCTTGCCGGGGAAACCGAGCATCACCGCCATCTGATCCAGTGGCACCGTGGCGCGGCCCTGATAGCCGGCCAGCACATCCATCAGATCGATGTGCCGCCAGTGAAAGCGGCCGAGATAATTGTTATAGCGAAAGTTGCGATCGTCATCGCCGCACTCCCAGTAACGCGGCGCGGCGATATTGTGCAGCAGGGCGCGATAGTGCAAGACCGGCAGATCGAAGCCGCCGCCATTCCACGACACCAGGGTCGGCGTATAACGCTCGACGCCTTCGAAAAAGCGCCGGATCAATTCCGCCTCGTCCGCCTCTTCGCTGCCCAGTGACCAGACATTAAAACGCTCCTGCTCGCGGAACACCGCCGAAATCGCCACGATGCGATGCAGGTGATGGCGCAGGAATTCGCTTTGACCCGCGGTTTCCTGCTGGCGCTTGGAATACATCACGGCGGCCACGCCGTCGCCGTCGTCGTCCAACTCATCGAGATTCCACAGGCGACGCGCGGTGGCGACGTCCGGCACGGTCTCGATGTCGAACACGAACACATTCATGGGCGCGCCTCAGTCCGGAAACACGCCGGTCGACAGATAACGGTCACCGCGATCGCAGACGATGGTGACGATCACCGCGTCGCGCACCTCGGCCGAGAGCTTGAGCGCCACGACCATCGCACCGCCCGAGGAAATGCCACAGAAGATGCCCTCGCGACGACCGAGTTCGCGCGTCATTTCTTCTGCTTCCGGCTGGGTCACATCGATAATGCGATCAACTCGCGCGGGATCGTAAATTTTGGGCAGGTAGGCTTGTGACCAGCGGCGGATACCGGGAATGCGTGCGCCGTCGCCGGGCTGCACGCCAATGATCTGGATGTCCGGGTTGTGAGATTTCAGATACTGCGAGGTGCCCATGATGGTGCCGGTGGTGCCCATGGTGGCAATGAAATGAGTGATCAAACCCTGGGTGTCCTGCCAGATCTCAGGACCGGTGCTGCCGTAATGGGCGAGCGGATTGTCGTGGTTGGCAAATTGATCGAGCACGCGACCTTCGCCACGCGCCTCCATCGCTGCCGCCAGATCGCGCGCCGCCTCCATACCCGCCTGTTCGGAGACCAACACCAGCTCGGCGCCATAGGCCTTCATGGTCGCGCGCCGTTCGGCGGTCATGTTGTCGGGCATGACGAGGATCATGCGGTAACCAGCAATGGCCGCCACCATCGCCAGCGCGATGCCGGTATTGCCGCTGGTCGCTTCTATGAGGGTGTCGCCGGGTTGGATGTCGCCGCGTGCCTCGGCATGTTTGATCATGCTGAGCGCCGGTCGGTCCTTGACCGAGCCAGCCGGGTTGTTGCCCTCGAGCTTGGCCAGAATCACATTGCTGGTAACACCGGGCAGCCGTTGCAGGCGCACCAAGGGCGTATTGCCGACGAAATGTTCGAGGGTGGGCCAGTTCATCGCGACAGTTTACCGAAAAGCGCGCGCGCCGGTGGCGCGTGCGCTCAAGCCGTCCGATGTCAGAAATGCATACCCAGCGACAGCACGTGGAAATTGATACCCGGGGTGCTGTCGCCCAGGCCGGCATTGGATTGATGCTGGTAGCGGTACATGAGTTCGTAGGCGCCGTCGGGCCCGAAACGTGCACCGAGGCCGACATGGCTGCCGAAGGCGAAGGGGATGTCGAAGTCCTTGTCGTTCAGCCCGTTGTGGGTGTGCAGATGGATGCCGGCCCCAGCCTCGACGAAGGGCGCGAAGCCGCGCTTGGGGTCCATCTGGTAGCGCAACACCGGCGTCAAGCCAAAATCGACCAGACTGTCCTCGCCCGTGCTGCCCTTGCTGCTATCCCACACGTTGATGCCGAATTCGATGAGGCTGACCATGTGCCAATCGCCGACCTGGAACCATTGCGGCTGTAGATCCCAACGCAGATTGGCGCCGTAACGCTGGGCGTCGATGCGGTCTTCGGTTAGGCCACCTTCAATCGTGATGGCACTGGGGGCAAGATCGATGGCGGCGACTGGGGTCGCGGCCAGCAGGGTGGCGCAGCTGGCGCCGATCAAGGAGAGGGACAAAGCAGTGCGTTTCATGCGCGATGGGAACCTAGTGTTGTTGTTATCGAAGGCCCAAGGCTAGCGACTAAACCACGCCTGTTCAACTCATGCACAACCGTGCTTCGGCAGCAGTGGCAGGCTCAACACGAAGGCGTCTTCGCGACCGCTGCGCGCCGGATAGTAGGCGCGACGCGTGCCAACATGGCGAAAGCCGAGATCGAGATACATTTTCAGCGCGCCGGCATTGGACGGTCGTACTTCGAGGTAGGCGATGCGCGCGCCGTGCTCGGCGCCGGTATTAAGCAGATGGCCCATCATGGCCCGCGCTAAGCCCTGGCGCCTGGCCTCGGGTGCCACGCAGACGTTCAATATGTGGCTCTCTTCGATTGCCACCGACATGATGCCGTAGCCCGCCAGTCCGGCAGCGGTATCCAGCACCCAGCAGCAGTAGCCGACTCGCAAACAATCAGAAAAAATACTCGCCGACCACGGGAACGCGTAAGCACGCTGCTCGATGTCATGCACCGCCTCAAGATCCGCATCCAGCATGGGGCGGATGGTGGCGGTATCGGGTTTGAGCATGGCGCTCATGGCGAGGGCACTGCCTGCTCGCGATAGCACGCGAGCGCCAGACGCAGGTCATCCCAGGCTTTGCGTTTCTCGCCCGACGAGCGCAGCAGATAGGCGGGATGGTAGGTCACGATCACCGGTATCGACCGATCTCCGTAATGGTGCAACTGGCCGCGCAACCGTCCTATCGGCGTGTCTACTTTGAGTAGATTCTGCGCAGCGATCCGCCCCACTGCAAGAATGATAGTGGGCTGGATGAGAGCTATCTGGCGCTCCAGATAGGCGGCGCAGGCCAGCACTTCTGCGGGCTTGGGATCGCGGTTGTGCGGCGGCCGGCACTTCAGAATATTGGCGATGAAGACCGCCTCACGCGGCAAGCCGATGGCGGCCAGCATGGCATTGAGTAAAGCGCCGGCGCGCCCAACGAAGGGTTCGCCGCGTTTGTCTTCTTCGGCGCCCGGCGCCTCGCCGATCACTAGCCAGCGCGCGGCGCGGTCGCCCACCCCGAACACAGTCTGAGTGCGGCCTTGATGCAGTTCGCAGCGCGTGCAATCGGCGACACAGGCCGCCAGTGCCGTCCAGTCCAGCGTCGCAACAGCAGGCCAGTCCGTGCTCACGACCGCCGGCTGGGCGGGCACTGGCGTCGCAAACTCGTCGACTGGCAGGCCATCGTCCGTCGCGGCGCCGCGCGCCTGCCAGACGTCAACACCCATGCGTGCAAGCATGGCGAGTCGTCGTGGATCGAGGGTGGACAAGCTTGCCGCCGCCTCAGCTGCACTCATGGCTCTGGAGATGTTGGCGGTGGAGTAAAGACCGGCGGGGGTTGCGCAAGATCCTAGCGAAAATGATCGTGCGATCCGTGGCCATCGGCGTTCTCCGGTTGCGCGCCTGGGCGGGGCACGGTCAGACAGGGCGCTAGGATAGCGGCATTGAGGGAGCGACGCGACGCTGGCGGGGCGGTGCGGCCATCACAGGCTGCGCCACTCCCTGCGTCCCTCCACTCGATAGCGTGAACAATGCCCCGATGTGTGCCGGGTGTGTCGTTCATCGGTGCCTATCTTGATGACGTAAGCGTCACGGCGGCAGTCCCGCTGCCGGCCGGTCTGTGGCTGCTCGGTTCATCCCTCGCCGCCCGTGGCGGCGCCAGAGGCGCTAAGCACTTCCTAAAGGCCCGCGCGCAATGGCCGGAAGAATTGCACTATCTCCTCTGCCAACGCGGCAGGCTGTTCCATGGCGGCAAAATGTCCGCCTTTGGGCATAACGGTCCAGCGCCGGATGTCGGTATACATCTTTTCCGCCAAGCTGCGCGGCGGGCTCAGGATCTCGCGCGGAAATGCCGCATAGCCAGTCGGTACGTTGACACCGCCGTCCGGGATCGGCCACGGCCCATGCATGCGCGCGTAATACGGCCAGAACGATGAACCGATGGCGCCGGTAAACCAGTAGAGAGCGATGTTGGCGAGCAAGTGATCTTTGCTGAACGCACGCTCGACATCACCACCGCAGTCGCTCCAGGCACGGAATTTATCCACGATCCAGGCGGCGAGTCCGGCCGGTGAATCGCTCAGCCCGAAAGCCAGCGTCTGCGGTCGCGTGCCCTGGATCCACTGATAGCCGGTGCCGTCCTTGAGCCAGCTTGCAAGTTCGTCGAGGAACTGTTGCTCGTCGGGCGTCGGATCTGCCAGCGTCTTCGCATCGCGTCGCACCGCCAGCAGATTGATATGAATGCCGAGCAGTTTGTCGGCATGCATCGCGCCCAAGCGCGAGGTGATGAAGGCGCCCCAGTCGCCGCCTTGAGCCGCGAAGCGCTGATAGCCGAGCACACCGGTCATAAGTTCGGCAAAGCACTCCGCAATCATCTCCAAACTGAAGCGCGGTTGCCCGGGTGCGAAGGACAAGCCATAGCCCGGCAATGAGGGCGCGATCACTGTAAAAGCATCGGCCGGGTCGCCACCGAAGCGCGCCGGATCTGTGAGGCGCGGAATGATGTCGAGGAATTCGAACACCGAACCGGGCCAGCCATGGGACAACAGCAGAGGATAAGGCTTAGGCCCTTGGCCTTCGACGTGCAGGAAATGCACATCGATGCCGTGCAGAGGCACTTTGAATTGAGGAAAGGCGTTGAGGCGCGCTTCCTGCGCCCGCCAGTCGAACTCGCTCGCCCAGTAGGCTACGAGTTGACTCAGGTAGGCGAGGTCAGTGCCATAGGCCCACGGCGCGCCGGGGGTTTGATCCGGAAAGCGCGTGCGCTGCAGGCGCGTGCGCAAATCATCGATCGCTTCGTCGGGAATGTGGAGACGAAAGGCTTGGGCTGCGACGGTCACGGGTACTGCCTCTGCGAGATGGCGGGGCAAACATTGTCATCGCTGGCGACCGGGCACGTCCAATGCCGCGCGTGACCGATTTTTGGCTGGTTGCGCGCGGCGTTCGCAACTGTCACCCGAGAAAAACCCGGCCGAAGCCGGGTTTTTAACAGGCGGCTAGCCGCCTAACCCAACTTGCGGCGCTGGCGACAGCCAAATCCGAACAGCCCCAAGCCGAAGAGCGCGAGGGTGGCAGGTTCGGACACGGGGGTGGAGGTAGAAACGATGTCGGAGATCAATTCGAAACTATTGTTGACCATGAAGGCGTCGAAGGGGCCGGCATTCGCGGTCGGGTTCAGCCCCGGCAAGTTGAATACATAGTCCACCGTCGAGAGCGTGATCGTATCGCCAACAGTGACCCCACCGAAGGTATTGAGTACACCGACGTAGACGGTTATCAGCAAGTCATCGCCGTCTACTGCGTTGAGGGAGTCGTACGCGCCAGTGCATGAGTTGCCTATCAGCGCCACCGACGCACCGCCGTTCAAGCTGGCCTGAACCGACCCGGAGACGTAATTGCCACAACTCGGTTGAACAGCAGAATAGAAATTCTCGAACACTACCGAAGCGAACTCACCGGTGGTGGTCACATTGAAAGTGAGCGCATCGAAGCTGACTTGGTAAGAGTCGCCACCCAGCGCA
>JANMJF010000104.1:0-8283 GCA_031371245.1 Pseudomonadota bacterium
TGACAGGCCTCGGCGGCGCCGTGTTCTTTGTGATGATGGTGGCGCCACACCAGGGCCTTCTCAAGCAGGAAGAACACCATGATGGCGAGCAGGGCGGTGGCCATCAGCCCCTGAATATTATCGCTACGCTGGGCCAATGCCTCGGGTAGCAGATGCAGGAAGCCGGCACCGAGCAACAAACCAATCGCGAAGCTGATCAGATAAGTCAGGGTGTGATCGCGAACCTTGGCGGGCAGCAGCAGATAAGTGCCCGCCGCCCCGGCGCTCAGCACACTGCCGCCGAGACTCGCCAGCATGATCCAGGAATAGGTCGACATCGCGTGGGGCGGCAGGGAATCTTTAAGGGGACGGCCGTCGATTATAGTATCAACGCAGTACCGCGCGGCACGCGCGAGACGGCTGGCCGACGGCCGCACCATCGAATCAACATCACAGGTAGATCCCATGAGTTCGCCATTGCCCACCCATGCCCGCGCCGTTGTCGTCGGCGGCGGCGTCATAGGCTGCTCCACCGCCTATCACCTCGCCCGCCTGGGCTGGCGAGACGTGGTAGTACTGGAGCGCAAACGGTTAAGCTGCGGCACCACCTGGCATGCCGCCGGCCTCATCACCACGCTGCGCGACACCGAAGCACAGACCCAACTCGCGCGCTATTCGCTCAAGCTCTATCAGGATCTCGAAGCCGAGACTGGCCAGGCCACCGGCTTCGTACGCTGTGGCTCGGTGCAGCTCGCCATGAGCGAAGACAAGGCCGAGGAAATGCGCCGCGGCTGCGCCATGGCACACATCTTCGGTGTCGAAAACCATGAAATTACGCCGGCCCAGGTGCGCGATCTTTTTCCGCTCGCCTATGTCGACGATCTCGTCGCCGGCTTTCATTTTCCCAACGACGGTCGCGTCAATCCGGCCGATGTCGCCCAGGCCCTGGCCAAGGGCGCGCGCCAACGGGGCGTGAAGATCATTGAACATTGCGCCATGACCGGCCTCATCACTGAGCGTGGGCGTGCGGTCGGGGTGCGTACCGAACACGGCGAAATTCGCGCCGAGGTAGTGGTGCTGTGTCCTGGCATGTGGGGCCGCGATCTCGGCCTCATGACCGGTATCCATCTGCCCTTGCAAGCGGCCGAACACTACTACCTGATCTCCGAGCCGATCGCCGGTCTGCACAACAAGCTGCCGATCCTGCGCGACCCGGGCCGCGCCGCCTATGCGCGCGAAGAGGCCGGCAAGATCCTGCTCGGCTTCTTCGAACCAATCGCCGCGCCGTGGGGCGTGGACGGTATTTCCAAGGATTTCTGCTTCGACGAGATCCAGCCCGACTGGCAACGCATGGAGCCCTATATCGAGCGCGCCATGCAGCGTTTGCCCATTCTGTTGGAAACCGGTATCCGCCAGTTCTTCTGCGGGCCGGAGTCCTTCACGCCCGATCACAATTACCTGATGGGCCGCGCGCCCTTCATCGACAAACTATTCGTCGCTTGTGGTTTTAATTCGCTCGGCATTCTGTCCGGCGGCGGTGCCGGCCATGTCATGGCGCAGTGGATCAACGATGGCATCCAGCCGATGGACATCTGGGATGTCGACGTACGTCGCATCCAACCCAGTCACAACAACAAAGCCTTCGTCGTCGCGCGCACGGTTGAATCGCTGGGCATCGGCTATCAGATGCATTGGCCCAACCGTCAGTGGGAAACCGCGCGTAACGTCAAACAATCGGTGCTGCACGATCGCGTAAAAGCGGCCGGCGCCTGCTTCGGTGAATCAGCCGGCTGGGAACGGCCGAACTGGTATGCGCGCACCGGCCAGGCGCCGGTCTATGACTACAACTTCGGCCGCCAGAACTGGTTCGAAAACAATGCCGCCGAACATCGCGCAGTGCGCGAAGCGGTGGGCGTGTTTGAGCAGTCGTCCTTCGGCAAGATTCTTGTGCAGGGGCGCGATGCCGAACGCGTGTTGAACCACATCGCGACCGCCGACATGTCGGTGCCGGTGGGGCGCGTGGTGTATACGAATTTCGTCAACAAACGCGGCGGCGTCGAAGCCGACATCACCATCTCGCGGCTCGCGGAAGATAAATATCTGATTCTGACGCCGGCCTTTACCTGCACCCACATCCAAGCCTGGCTGCATGATCACACACCAGACGATGCTTTCTGCGTGGTGACCGACATGAGCAGCGCGTGGGCCATGCTGAATGTACAGGGGCCGAATTCCCGTGCACTGATGACAGCGGTATCGAGCGCCAAGTTCGACAACGAAGCCTTCCCTTACGCGACCTGGCAGAACATCGAAGTTGGTTTGCAAGCGGCGCTGTGCATGCGCCTGTCCTATAGCGGCGAACTCGGCTACGAGCTCTATATCCCAACCGAGATGGCCTTGCCGGTCTATGATCAGTTGCTGGCGGCGGGCGCCGACTTCGGTCTTGCCCACTGCGGCTATCACACGCTTAATACCTTGCGCGCTGAGAAGGCCTATCGCGAATGGGGCCACGACATGGGGCCGCTGGACAGCCTGCTGGACGCCGGCCTCGGTTTCACCTGCGCGTGGCACAAGGCCGGTGGTTTCATCGGTCGCGATGCGCTGCTCGCGCAGCGTGATGGCGGGCCGCTCACGCGTCGTCTCGTGCAGTTTCTACTCGACGATCCCGCGCCGGTGCTGGTGCATAACGAGCCCATCCTGCGCGATGGCGAGCGCGTCGGCCTGACTACCTCGGCCGGTTATGGCCATACTCTGGGTGCCAGCGTGGCGATGGGTTATCTGCAGTGCGAAGACGGCGTCACCCCCGCCTACGTGGCAGCCGGCACCTACCGTATCAACCAGGCCAATCGTGTGTACAGCGCACGCGCGTCGTTGACGCCGATGTACGACGGGAAGAATCTGCGCTACACAAGCTAGTGACGCGCTTTTATGTGTAGGGATCGAAGGAGCTCACCGATGACCATGGAATGCTGGGAATTTCCGCCGCGCTACGACGATACGTATGTGCCGCCAGCCGCCAGCCGTTACTGGTTTCCGCACCGCGAAACCATGGCGCCTAGTGATCGCGATCGCGCCATCCTCGAACGTTTGCAGGAAGTATGTCGCTACGCCTACGCCAGCTCCGCCTTTTATCGCCGCCATTGGGACGCCGCTGGTTTTCACCCGAGCCAGTTGAAGTCTTTGGAAGATTTCGAAGACCGCGTGCCGGTCATTACCAAACAACACTTGCGGGAATCCCAGGCGCGCGCGGCACCCTTCGGCGATCACTTGTGTATTGCGCGCGATGAAGTATTCCGTGTGCACGGTACCTCGGGCACCACTGGTCGCCCGACCGCCTTCGCCATCAGCCGCAATGACTGGCAAGCGATTGCCAATGCCCATGCGCGCGTGATGTGGGGCATGGGGCTGCGCGCCACCGATACGGTGTGCGTGGCCGCCATCTTCAGTCTGTATCTGGGCAGCTGGGGCGCGTTGGCCGGTGCTGAGCGACTCGGCGCAACGGTCTTCCCGTTTGGCGCCGGCGCCAGCGGCATGAGCGCGCGCGCGGTGAGCTGGCTCGATCAGATCCGCCCGACGGTGTTCTATGGCACACCGACCTACGCGCTGCATCTCGCCGAAGTGGCGCGCGAGGAGGGCCTTGATGCGCGCAACTTCGGTCTGCGCGCGCTGGTGTTCTCGGGCGAGCCCGGCGCTTCGATTCCGGCGGTGGTGGAGAAATTGAGCGCGGCCTTCGACGCGCGCGTATTCGATTCTGGCTCAATGGCGGAAATGACGCCGTGGATGCACGTCGCCGGCAGTGCTGAGACTACGCCCGGCATGCTGTTGTGGCAGGATGTGGTCTATACCGAAGTCTGCGATCCTTCGAACTATCGGCGCGTGCCCTACGGCCGTCGCGGTACACCGGTTTACACTCATCTCGAACGCACTTCGCAACCGATGATCCGCCTGGTGTCGGGCGATCTGGCGGTGTGGGAAAACGGGCCCAATGCCTGCGGCCGCACCTATCCGCGTCTGCCCAACGGCATCTTCGGGCGCATCGACGACATGTTCACCATCCGTGGCGAGAACATCTACCCGAGCGAAATCGACGCGGTGCTGAACGCCGTTGCTGACTACGGCGGTGAGCATCGCATTGTCATTACCCGTGACGGCGCGATGGACGAGTTGCTGCTACAGGTCGAGATCGACGACGCCGCGCGGGCCGATGTGGCGCGCGCCGCGCAGTTCACCGAGACCGTGCGGCATCGATTACTCAAGACGCTGGCGGTACGCGCTCAGATCGAAGTAGTCGCGTCCCACAGCTTTCCGCGCACCGACTTCAAGGCCCGCCGTGTGATCGAGAACCGCGAAGTGTTCCGCGACATGCAACAAAAGCTCGACACCAGCCCGCGTCCATGAGCAGACCAGTGCCCTTCCTTCTCCCACCGCCTCGTGACGATGCCCTGAGCCCGACAGGCACCTGGCGCGAAACCCCGGTATTCTGATGGTGTCAGCCATCAGTATTTACGGAGCCGCTTGCCGATGATCGTCATTGCCTATCTCGAATTCCGTCCACACATCGGCGCCGACGTCGATGCCGCAAGCGATGCCGTCGTGATCGGCCGCGCCCAGCTCGGCGCCCGCTGTCACCTCGGCCAGCTTGCCACCGTGCGTGCCGATGGTGAGCACGTGCGCATCGGTGACGACTGCTGGTTCGCCGACTTCAGCACCGTGCACATCGCCCATAGCGTATTTCCGGCGGTGGTCGGTGATGGCGTGACCGTGGCGAATTTCGGACTGGTGCACGCCTGCGATCTCGGCGCTGGCTGCGTAGTGGGCGAACATGCCCTGGTGATGGACAACAGCCGTATCGGCCCGGGCGCGGTGATCGCCGCCGACAGCGTGGTGCCACCCGGCAAAGTGCTGGAAGGCGGCTGGTTGTACGCCGGTATCCCCGCTAAAGCGCTGCGCCCGATCAGCAAGCAGGAAGTCGAGACCCTGCATAATCTAGTGCGTGGGCGAGCGCATGGGGGCGACGCAGCGCGCAATGTGGTGTTGCACAGCGCAGCACCGGTGTCGGCGCTGGTGCAGAAACCGGGCAGTGGTCTGCCGGCTAAGCTCACGGCCGGCACCTATGTCGCACCCACCGCGAGTATCGACGGCAATCTCAGTCTGGCCAGCGGCGCCAGCATCTGGTTCGGCGTCGAGATGCGCGGCGGTGGCGATATCGTGATCGGTGCCGGCAGCAATGTGCAAGACAACACCCGTATCGAACTCAAGGCCGGTGAACACATCCAAATTGGACAACGGGTGACTGTCGGGCACAACGTGCGCATGGCGGCCTGCGTGGTCGAGGATCAAGCGATGATCGGTATGGGCTCAGTGGTTGGCAGTGGCACCATCGTGCGTAGCGGTGGCGTGATTGCGGCCGGCGCGGTCACGGCAGCGGGCACCGAAGTGGGTGCGGGCGAGATCTGGTCTGGAAATCCGGCGCGCCGCTGGAAACCACTACCCGCTGACAATCGCGCAAATTTCGCCCGCGGTGTCGAGGTGTATATCGAATACGCGATGAATTATTCGCGTTGATTCACTAACTGCGCGAATTCCAGCAGCGCCCCGCGCCATTGATCTACCCCACAATTCCCGGCACTCTTGCCGCTGCCTCACAGGACCGGAATTTCATGCGCTTACAGGCTTTTCGCCGGCGCGCTGCGGGCTCGTTCGCGGCCATGTGTTTGATGTTGACTGGCTGGTCCCTACACGCGGCAGTCAACCAGCACGAAACGGTGGAAGTGTTCGGCTGGGTGGAGTGGACCTACATCGAACCCCAGCACGTTCATCTCAAGGCCAAACTCGATTCCGGCGCCAAGACCAGTTCGCTGTCAGCCGTCGATATCGAACGCTTTAAGCGCGATGGTGAGCTGTGGATGCGCTTCCGTGTGCCGATCTCCGCCAGCGACGGCGGCACTGAACAGCCGCAGCTGATCGAGATGGAGAGCAAACTGGAACGCGAGGTGCTGATCAAACGCCATGGAAGTAGCCCGTCGCGCCGACCGGTGGTGGTGATCGGCGTCTGTCTCGGCGAACGAGTCTTCAACACCCCGGTGACGCTCACCGACCGCAGTCACTTCAACTATCCCCTGCTGCTCGGTCGCTCGGCCCTGCGCGGTCGCGTGCTGCTCGATGCCGGGCAGACTTATATCAACGGTGCAGACGCCGAACGCTGCACGTCGGCCACTAGCCACACCAAGCGCTGACACCGGCGCAATGAAACGCCTGCACGCCAGCATCCTCGCACTGCTCGTTACGGGTGCGGCGCTGGGACTCATGTACGCCAAGATTTCGCGTCTCGGCCTGCCCTTGCTGCCCCATCAACTGCAACAGGTGTGGTCAGTGGAGGCCAAGATCGAATTCGACGCCAGCCGTCATGCCACGGTGGTCGATTTCGACATTCCCGACAAACTCGGCGAATTTGTGCGGCTCGACGAATATTTCATTTCGCGCGGCTATGGTCTGAACGTCGGCATTCGCCATCATGATCGGCGCGCCGAATGGTCGACACGCCAGGCGCGCGGTGCGCAACGGCTCTATTACCGTCTCGAAGCGGTACCGCAGAGCGACGACGCAGCCGCCGAACCGCTGCGACAGCATGCGCCTACGCCAGCCGTCGCGCCCAGCTATCAGGAACCGCTTGCGTCGGCCATTCAAGACACGCTCGGCGACGCACGCGACAAATCGGCAAATGTCTTCACCTTCGTCAGTCAGACGCTGGTCAAGCTCAACGCGCTGGCGCCCGATGACAATGTCATGATCATCCGCGAGAACTTTGATCGCGCCAGCGAGCAGTGGGTAGATCGACTGATTTATGTGCTGGCCGGCGCCAATATCACCGCGCGCATGGTGCGCGGTGTGATTCTGGAAGACCGCGCCGCCAACCAGCATTTGACAGCGTGGCTGGAAGTGCATAACGGTAATCGTTGGGAGGGCTTTGATCCGCGCACTGGCAATCGCGGCTATCCCGACAATTTCCTGCGTTGGTCGGTGGGCGACGAACCCTTGTTGCATATTGAGGGCGGGCGCAACGATAGCGTGTCGTTCTCGGTCTCGCGCTATGCGCAGTCGCCGACCATGGTGGCGCGTGCGCGCGGCGTGGCCAATAACACCCTGCTCGCGAGCACCATGCTGTTCAACCTGCCGGTCAGCACCCAGAACGTCTATCGCGTATTGCTGATGGTGCCGTTCGGCGCGCTGGTGGTGGCCTTCATGCGCACCATCGTCGGCCTGCCAACGCTCGGCACCTTCATGCCCATCCTGGTCGCACTTGCGTTTCGCGAAACCGAACTGGTGTGGGGTATCGCGCTGTTCATCCTGATTACGACCGCCGGCCTGTCGCTGCGCTTCTATCTCGAACGCTTACAATTGCTGCTGGTGCCGCGCTTGTGTTCGGTATTGGTGCTGGTGGTGCTGCTGATGGTAGTGATCAGCCTGGTATGCGGCAGACTCGGCATCGACAAGGGCTTTTCCATTGCCCTGTTTCCGATCGTGATCCTGACCATGGTCATCGAACGCATGTCGGTGATCTGGGAAGAATCGGGGCCGGGGGAGGCGCTCAAGGAAGGCCTCGGCAGTCTGAGCGTGGCGATCGTCGGCTATCTGGTCATGAAGAACGAATACCTCACGCATCTGGTATTCCTGTTTCCCGAGTCGCTGCTGGTCCTGCTCGCAGTGTTTATCATGATGGGCCGCTATACCGGCTACCGTCTACTCGAAGTAGCGCGGTTCAAAGACATCGTCGAGGCGCCGACAGCCGATGCTGAGCCGCATCCGTAAGCTCAAAGAAGCCGGCGTGATCGGCATCAATAACCGCAATCGCGGTTACATCATGCCGCATAACCCGCGCCGCCTATACGCGCGGGTCGACGACAAGGTCGAGACCAAGCGCCTGGCCATTGCCGCCGGTATCGCGGTGCCTGAGCTCTATGGCCTGATTCACGCCGTGCGCGAAGCCAAAGACTTCGCGCGCCTGGTCGAGGGTCGCCGTGACTTCGTCATCAAACCGGCCCACGGCAGCGGCGGCAAGGGCATCCTGGTGATCACTGATCGCCGCCGCGACATGTACATCAAGGGTGATGGCCATGCGCTGAGCTCGGCGGAAGTTCAGCATCACATCGAGAATGTGCTGGGCGGTGTCTACAGCCTCGGTGGTCAGCCCGATCAGGCGATCATCGAATACCGGGTGAAATTCGACCGCGTCTTCGATCAAGTCAGCTATCGTGGCGTGCCCGACATCCGCGTACTGGTTTATCGTGGCGTGCCGGCGATGGC
>JANMJF010000149.1:0-1753 GCA_031371245.1 Pseudomonadota bacterium
CCCTGCCCGAGTCCAACAACAATAGACGGGCCACCCCGCGGCGGTGCGCCGCCTGGGCGCGCGAGGCGTCGTCAAACACCCGCAGCTCAACGCTATCGACGCCCTCCTGCAGCGCTGGAAAGCCAAGCAAAGGGGTGCCGCCGGCCACGGTCTCGACTTGTACCGGGAGGGTGTCGAAGCGCCAGCCATCACGCGAACGCCCGGCCAGGCCCCACACGACTGCGGCACTCTCGATCACCGCGTCTGCGCGGCGTGTGGCGAGCAAGGCCGGGATATTGCGCGTTTCCTCCAGCACCGCGCCGTCATCACCAATCACCACCAACAGCGCGCGCAGATGCGGCGCCAGCTGTTCATCGTCGAAGGCCGACGGCGACCATGGCACGCCGGTCATGTGTGTCAGTACGCTGGCGAGCGCGCTCGGCAACGGGCCGGCCACCTCACTCAAGGCCTCGACGCTGGCCATTGCGAATTCCCGGATCGGCGACACCAGCCGGCGCCTGGCTTTGGGCTGAGCACGCAACAGGGCGGCAATCTTTTCACTCAGCAGGCCGGGCACCAGGCGATCGAGATCGGCCAAGCGCAAGCGCGCCAGCAGCACCAAGGGTAAGCGCAGACTCAGGCCGTCGCGCGGATGGCCGGGCTCAAAACGATAGTCGAGCGCGCAGGCCGTGCCGCCGATGGTCAACTGCTCGGGAAACAACCAGGCTTGCACCGTGCCGAACTGCGCGGTAGTGACATCGCTTTCGCCCATGCACAAACTCGCCACGCGCGTCGTGTCTTCGCGCAGCCAGGCCAGCAGATCGCGGCGGGTCGCGATGCCGACCGGCAGACGCTGCTCGTAGTAGCCATGCAGTTCGGCGCGCCCGACCAGCAGATCACGCCGTCGCACCCGCGCTTCGAGGCTACGGATGGCGCCGAGCAACGCGCGGTTGTGGGCGAGAAATTCGGTGTCTTCGCCCAGCTCGCCACCAAGCAGACTGGCCTCGATGAAAATCGCGCGCGCCGCCGCTGGGTCGATACGCGCGTAATCGATCAATCGCGCGTGGCTGATGGTCAGGCCATACAGGCGCTGGATCTCAGTCGCCCGCACGCAGCCGCGCCGTGCATCCCAATGGGGTGCTTCATAACTGCGCTTGATCAGATGCGACGCGACCTGCTCCAGCCACTGCGGCTCGATGCGGGCAGCCATGCGCGCATAACGCTGGCGCGTCTCGATGACCTCGGCCGCCGCCACCCACGGCGCCGCGCGCCGGGCCAGTACCGAGGACGGATGCAGTTGAAAACTCGCACTACGACAACCGCCGTAGTGATCGACCTGCCATTCCCCAACCTGACTGAGAAAACCCGCCGCAATCGCGGTCTGGATGGCCTTGTAGGTAGCCGGCAGCGGGTTCACGTTCAGCCCGGCATCAGCGGCGAGCTTGGCCAGGGTGTCGTGCAGCTGCGACCATTCGGCCATGCGCGCCGCCGACAAAAAACGACGGCGACAGACGCGCTGCTGCTTCTTGGCTGGCAGCATGCGCAGCTCGCCGGCAAACGGCCAGGCGCGCAGAAACCACATGAAGTCGGAACGTTTATCGGCGAAGGCAGCGTGGGCACGGTCGGCCGCGTCGCGCACTTCATGGGGCCGCTCGCGCGGATCGGCAATACTCAAGGCCGCCACGATCACCAGGCATTCGCGCAGACAACCGAGCGTGCTGCCGGCATCCAAAACCCGCGCCAGCCGCGGGTCTATCGGGAAGCGAGCGAGCTG
>JANMJF010000190.1:0-1988 GCA_031371245.1 Pseudomonadota bacterium
TATTGATGGCCGACGACGATGACGCGGCTTAAGTCTCAATCGAGTTCCGGCCTCGCGGCTAGCGCGCGCCGCGCGTAGTTCAGCTTACCGTTGCCACAATTGCCACACCGGCTTGCAGCTGTCGGGCAAGGCCGGCATGACACCAAGCTGCGCCCACACCTGACCTGGTTGGTGAAAATCTGATCCCACCGAGGCAGCCAAACCGTGGCGGTTGGCGAGCGCCGCCAGGTCGCGGGTCAGCTCGGGTTTCTGCTGACCGGACACCACTTCGATGGCCAGCCCGCCGGCGGCGTGGAATTCGCTGGTGAGCTGTTCGAGCCGTGCATGGGTCAGATGGTATTTGCCCGGATGGGCGATGACCGGCGTGCCGCCGGCCGCACGTATCCAGCCGACGATGTCGGGCAGGCTCGCCCAGCCCTCAAGCAGATTGCCGGTGCGCGAGGTGTCGAGATATTTGCGGAACGCGAACTCGACGGTGGCGACCGCGCCGATGCTGACCAGGTAGTGGGCGAAGTGCGGGCGACCGATGCTGCCGCCGCCGGCGAAGTGTGCGGCACCGGCCAGCGCGTCGGGGATGCCGCGCTTGGCGAGACGCTCGGCGATGCGCGCCGCGCGTGCCTCCCGTGCACGCTGCTGAAAGGCAATGGCGTGACCCATGGCCGGGCTATCCAAGGCGATATTGAGACCCACCACGTGGATGCCAACACGCTGCCACAGGGTCGAGAACTCGACGCCGGGAATAAGCTGGAGATCCGTCACCGGCGGCAGTTCGGCATAGGCGGCAATGCTGTCGTGATCGGTGATAGCCAGCATCTCGATCTCGGCCGCGCGCGCGCGCTCCAGCAAGCTCAGGGGCGATAGCTTGCCATCGGAGGCGGTAGTGTGACTGTGGAGATCGGCGCGCATAGGCGGCGCCAGTGTACTCCAGTGCGTCGCCCGACCCGGCCGTGCGACTACAATGCCGCGCATTCACACCGCACTCAGACGCTACGCGCGAGGCAGCATGCATGGCCCGTCCCTGGCACGACGATGATGACGAACGCGAAGATGGTGTCGACGCCGACAAGAGCAAATCGCAGATCAAGCGCGATCTGCTGGCGCTCGACCCGCTCACCGAGGAACTGCTTGAGCTGCCCGAACGGCAACTGCTAGGGCTGGCACTCAGCGAAGAACTACTGTCCGCCCTGCGTATCGCGCGCGGTTTGAAGCGTGGCGCACGCAAGCGCCAGTTGCGTTTCGCGCGCGGCCTGCTGGCGCACGCCGACCATGCCGCCGTGGCTGAGGCAGTCGCCGCTCTCAAGCGCCCCAAGCGCGCGCAAGTCGATGCCATGCACGAACTCGAAGACTGGCGCGAACGGCTGATCGCAGGCGACGAGGCCCTGCTCAACGAGCTGTTCAAGCGCGACCCCGCTATCGACCGTCAATATCTGCTGCAACTGGTGCGCAATGTCAGGGCCGAACGGCTGGCGCAGAAACCGCCGCGCGCGGCACGCGCCCTGTTCAAGCTGCTCGGCGCGGTGCGCGGCGCGCCTACGCCAGACTGAAAGCGGCGTCACACTTAGCGCGGGGCTGCGGCCGCGAGCGGTCGAGCCGGCAAGAGTGTGGTTAAATACGCGCCCGATCAGCTGCCACGTCGTCCCGCCATGCCCCTTAGCGCGCCCGAACTCTTCGGCTATCCCCGTTACTGGGCCGAATGCTATGGGCCGGCACCATTTCTGCCGATGTCGCGCGCTGAAATGGAGACCCTGGGCTGGGATTCCTGCGACATCATCATCGTCACCGGCGATGCCTACATCGACCACCCAAGCTTCGGGATGGCGGTCATGGGCCGCTTCCTTGAGGCCCAAGGCTATCGGGTCGGCATCATCGCCCAGCCCGACTGGCAGAGCGTCGAGCCGTTCAAGGCGCTGGGCAAGCCCAATCTGTTCTTCGGCGTCACCGCCGGCAATATGGATTCGATGATCAACCGCTATACGGCCGATCTGCGC
>JANMJF010000231.1:0-6016 GCA_031371245.1 Pseudomonadota bacterium
AAGACCATCGAACCAACACCCACCGCACCGATCACCACCGAGGGCACGGCCAAGGCTATCAAGGGCACGGTCACCACCCACGGCGATTCATGCAGATGTTCGGCGGTGTGATGATCCATGTGCGGCGGGCCATGAAAGACCATGACCACCAGCCGGAAGGAATAGAGCGCGGTGATGTAGACCCCGAGCAGCACCGCCCAATAGGCGTAATGTGCAACGGGATTTTGCGAGAGTTCGACCGCCTCGATGATGGCGTCCTTGGAAAAGAAGCCGGCGAAGCCCGGAAAGCCGATCAGGGCGAGGGTGCCAATGAGACTCGTCCAATAGGTAATGGGCATGTGGCGCTTCAAGCCACCCATCTTGCGCATGTCCTGCTCGTGATGCATGCCGATGATGACCGAACCGGCCGCCAGGAACAGCAGGGCCTTGAAGAAGGCATGGGTAAAGAGATGGAAAATGGCCGCGCTGTAGGCCGAGGCACCCAGTGCCACCGTCATATAACCCAACTGTGAAAGCGTCGAATAGGCCACCACCCGCTTGATGTCGTTTTGTACCAGACCGAGCAGACCCATGAAGAAGGCCGTGATCGCACCGATCGCCATGACCACCGACAAAGCCGTGGTCGACATCTCGAATAAAGGCGACATACGCGCCACCATGAAGATGCCGGCGGTGACCATGGTTGCGGCATGGATAAGGGCCGAGATCGGAGTCGGGCCTTCCATCGAATCGGGCAACCACACGTGCAGCGGCACCTGTGCTGACTTGCCCATTGCACCGACGAACAACAGCACACAGGTGACTGTCATGAGCGACCACTCGTGGCCTGGCAAGAGCATCACGGTGACATCCTTCAGCGCCGGCGCGGCCTTGAAGACGTCCGCATAATCAAGGGTGCCGGTGTACATCAATACCGCCGCGATGCCGAGCAGAAAGCCGAAATCACCAACACGGTTGACCAGGAAAGCCTTGAGGTTGGCGTAGATCGCGGTCGGGCGCGTGTACCAGAAACCGATCAGCAGATAGGACACCAGGCCCACCGCTTCCCAGCCGAAGAACAGTTGCAGAAAGTTATTCGCCATCACCAGCATCAGCATGCTGAAGGTGAACAGTGAAATATAGGCAAAAAAGCGCTGATAGCCCGGGTCGTCGTGCATGTAGCCGATGGTATAGATGTGCACCATCCACGACACGAAGGTCACAGTCACCATCATGATCGCGGTCAGCTCGTCGACCAGGAAGCCAACGTGGAAATCGACGCCGGCGCTCGACAGCCAGGTATAGAGGTTGGCGTTATAGGTCGGCTCGCCGCCCAGCACGATCTTCTTGAATACCAGCAGCGACAGCGCGAAGGACAAACCCACCGTGCCGCTCGTCACCCAGTGCGCACCGCGGCGGCCGATCTGCCGCCCACACAGGCCGGCAAGCAGGGCGCCGCCCAACGGCAGCAGAACGATAGCGAGAAGCAGATTACCCATGCGGCTTATCCCGACTGCGTAGCTCAGAGGCTGGCGGTATGAGCACCGTCATCAGCCCTTCATAGTGTCGAGGTCTTCGACATTGATCGAATGACGGTTACGGAACAACACCACCAGGATCGCCAGGCCGATGGCGGCCTCGGCGGCAGCGACGGTGAGGATGAAGAACACAAAGACCTGACCGGCGATGTCGCCGTTGAAATGGGAGAAGGCGATGAAGTTCATATTGACCGCCAGCAGCATCAGCTCGATACACATCAGCAGCACGATGACGTTCTTGCGATTGATGAAGATGCCGGCCACCGACAGGCTGAACAGGACGGCGCCAACGGCGAGGAAATGGGTCAGAGTCAGCACGTCATTCCCCTTCAACCCTGGCGCTCGGCTTCGACCTTGATCAGTCGCACGCGATCCTGGCGGCGCACGGCCACCTGTTTCTCAGGTCTGGGCGCCTTGGTCTGACGCGTATCACGCAAGGTCAGCGTAATGGCGGCGATGATCGCGACCAGCAGAATTACTGACGCGATCTCGAATGGCCAGATGTACTGGGTGTAGAGCGCCAGGCCGAGTTCGCGGGTGTTGTTATAGTTCGCCGCATGGGTGATCTCCATCGGCAACTTCTCCAGGTCGAAGCGTTCGTGTTTGACGACGAGTCCAATAGCAACAGCCATCAACACCGCGACGATGCCCGCCACCGGCAGATAACGGGCGAAGCCTTCCCGCAGTACGGTCAGGTTGATGTCGAGCATCATGACTACGAACAGGAACAGCACCATCACGGCGCCGACGTAAACCAGCACCAGCGCGATAGCGAGGAATTCCGCCTCGAGCAACAGCCACAGGCCCGAACTCGCGAAGAAGGCGAGCACCAGGCACAGCACGGCGTGCACCGGATTGCGCACGGTGATGACCGCCAGCGCAGCGGCGCCGAGCACCGAGGCGAAGGAGTAAAAGACGACTAGTTCGAACATGAATCGTGGCTAGACGGCGGCGAGGATATCGGTGCCTTGGAGTGCGTGCGCGGCCGATGTTAACCATCGCCCCGCCCTATCCACTGACCCTGATGATCCCCTGCGCTACGTCGTGCCCCTCCCGTTGTCGTTCGTTATGGTGTGGCGTAGCGCTAGCGGTAACGCGCCTCGGTGGCGCGGTCGGCAGCGATCTGGGCCTCGAAGCGCTCGGCGTTCGCCAGCAGCTTTTCCTTGGTCATGAGCAGGTCACCACGCTTTTCGCCGTGGTATTCGAAATGGCGGGTTTCGACGATGGAATCGACCGGGCAGGACTCCTCACAGAAGCCACAGAAAATGCACTTGGTCAGATCGATCTCGTATTTGGTAGTGCGGCGCGTACCGTCTTCGCGCTGTTCGGATTCGATGGTGATGGCGAGTGCCGGGCACACCGCTTCGCAGAGCTTGCAGGCGATGCAGCGCTCTTCGCCATTGGGGTAACGCCGCAGCGCATGCAGGCCGCGAAAGCGCGGCGACTGCGGGGTCTTTTCCTCGGGGTACTGGATAGTGATCTTGCGATCGAACAGGTAAGTGCCGGTCAGCTTGAGGCCCTTGAGCAGTTCCCACAGGGTCAGGCTCTTGAAGTAATCGACGACTGCGCTCATGGCTTACCCTCTCGCGCCGGCCACAAACCACGGCGGCATGTGCCACACCACCATCGCCGCCACGACCACGATCCAGACCATCGTAATCGGCAGGAAAATCTTCCAGCCCAGACGCATGATCTGATCGTAGCGATAACGCGGGAAAGTGGCGCGGAACCACAGAAACAGAAACAGGAAGAAAGCGGTCTTGGCAAAGAACCAATGGATGCCGTCCATGAAGAACAGGCCTACACCAGGCAACCCGGTCAGCCATGGCAGCGGCGACAGCCAACCGCCCAGGAACATCACCGAGGCCAGACCCGAGACCAGGATCATGTTGGCGTATTCGGCGAGAAAGAACAGCGCGAAACCCATGCCCGCATATTCAACGTGGAAGCCGGCCACGATTTCCGATTCGCCTTCCGAGACATCGAAAGGCGCACGGTTGGTTTCTGCCACACCAGAAATGAAATAAATCACGAACAGCGGAAAGAGTGGCGCCCAGAACCAGCTGCCTGGCCCTAAGGCGCCCCGTTGCGCGTTGACGATGTCGCCAAGATTCAAACTGCCGGCCGCGATCAGCACGCCGACCAGCGCAAAGCCCATGGCGATTTCATATGAGACGATCTGGGCGGCCGAACGCATTGCACCGAGAAAGGCGTATTTGGAGTTCGACGCCCAACCCGCGACGATGATGCCGTACACACCGAGCGAGGTCAGCGCGAGGATATAGAGCAAGCCGGCGTTGATGTTGGCCAGTACGATCTCCGAGCCAAAAGGCACCACCGCCCAGGCGGCGAGCGCCGGGCCGAGCGCCAGAATCGGCGCAATCAGGAACAGGAAGCGACTGGCGCCGCGCGGCACTACCATTTCCTTGGTCAGCAGTTTCAATGCATCGGCAATCGGTTGCAGCAGCCCCAGCGGGCCGACCCGGTTGGGGCCGTTACGGACCTGAATCCAACCGATGATCTTGCGCTCGGCGAGGGTCAGATAGGCAACGCTGGCCATCAGCGGCAATACGATGACGAGAATCTTGGCAACGATGACCGTCACTACTACCAGCGGCGCGGGTATGAATCCGAGCGCGCTCAGTTGCTGTTCCAGCACTGCAAACGGATTGATCATGCGGCGGCCTCATCGCGCACCACACTGAGCGATATCGCCGCGCCATTGACCGCGATCGCCGCCAGTGCCGGGCGCGCCGCGTGCACCAGACACACGCCGCTCGGCAGGGTCTCATCGATGGCGAGTTGCGCGCTAGCCTGCTGGCCGCCGCGCTCTATGCGCAAATACTGGCCCGCGAGCAACCCCAGGCTACTGGCAGTCGCCGTCGACAAATGCACACAATCGTCGCCGGCTTGCGGCATTTCCTGCAACGCAGCGGCGTGGCGCACCAGCGCGTCGCTGGCATACATCGGCACTTCGACCAGCAGTTCGAGACGCGCCGGGTCGAATTTGAGGGTGCTGGTTTCAAGCGTCGGCGTGAGCCGTGGTGCGCGCTTGGCCTGGCCGACCAAAGCTTCTATCTCGCGTGTCACGTCTTCGCAGGTCACCGCATCAAAACCCGGCAGCGCAAGCTTGTTCCCAAGCACACGCAGGATCTTCCAAGCCGCACGCGCGTCGCCACGCGGCCGCACTGCGGCTGCGAAACGTTGCCAGCTGCCGGCAACATTGACGAAGGACCCTTCGTTCTCGCCATACAGGGCGCTCGGCAGGATGACGTCGGCCACCGCCTCCAGGGCGGGGTTCTCGAACGCGCTTATGGCGACCACGAACTCGGCAGCCCGCAGCGCGGCATTCAGGCCCTGGCTGTCGGCGCTATCGAGTGCCGGATCGAGGCCGAGCAGGATGTAGGCCTGGCGCGGCTGTTCGATCATGCTGCGCACATCGCGTCCAGAATGCTCAAGCACGCGACCGGCCGGACCGCGATGGGGCACGGCGCCGGCCAGCCACCCGCCAGCGCCATTGGCACCTTCACTGATCTCACCGAATAGCGCGCCGCTGGCTTGCGCGAGCGCACCCGCGACTTGTACCAGCGCACTGCGCAGCGGATGGGCGTTGACTGCCGCGCCGACCAGCACCAGCGCTCGGCTGGCCTTGGCCAGACGTTCGGCCATGCGATCGAGCATGTCGTCGCTCAGTGCGAACTGCGCAGCGAGCTTGTCGGTCGGGGCGGCGAGCACAACACCGCGACGACGGGCGACACCTGCCGCGATAGTGGCGGCGGCGCTGAGCAACTGCGACGGCTTGACCGCCAACTGAGCGGCAAGGCTGTAATTGAAATCCTGCGCGTGGCTCGCGATCTGCATCACGGCGGCGCCCTTCAGCGCAGCTTTGCGCAAGGACAGGTTCAGCAACGGATTCTCGTGACGCGGATAGGTGCCGAGCAACAGTACCGCATCGGCGTTCTCGATGGCGGCCAACGATTCGACACCAGGATAAAGTTGCTCGGCGCTCTGATCGGAGAAATCGCGCTGACGCAAACGGTGATCGATGTTATGCGAACCGAGACCGCGTAGCAGGCGCTGCAGCAGGTAGAACTCTTCGGTGGTCGAACACGGCGAAGCCAGCGCCGCGAGCTGGTCAGCGTCACTGGCGGCAACGGCGCGCAGCTGCTCAGCAACCATGCCCAGGGCGGACTCCCAGTCGGACTCGATCCAGCGCCCGTCACGCTTGATACGCGGCGTGCTCAGGCGCGCCGCGTGGTTCATACCTTGATAGCTGTAACGATCGCGATCCGACAGCCAGGTGGCATTGACCGCGGCATTTTCTTTCGTCACCACGCGTTTGACGGTCGTACCCTTGACGTGGAAATGCTCTTTCGCACCCAATGCTTCGTGGGGTGCATTGCCGTCGCGCTGCTGCTATTCCCAAGCGCGCGCTGAATAACGATAGGGCTTATTGGTCAGCGCGCCGACCGGGCAGAGATCAATCACGTTGCCCGACA
>JANMJF010000757.1:0-1986 GCA_031371245.1 Pseudomonadota bacterium
GACCGCCACGGCGGCATTGGGCAGCTCACCGAACATTTCCGGCGCGTACATTGCTTCGACCCGCGTTGCCGGTAGCACGAAGTTGCCGGGGTTGTTCAGACGCACGGTGTATTCCACCGTGAAGCTGCCCTTGGGCACGAAGGTGTAATAGGCACGGAAAGCATCGAAGCGCCGTTCCTCATAGGCGGGATGCAGCCAGCCTTCGCGTTTTTCACCTTGGGTAAGCAGGCCTGCATCGCGACCCAGCCCGGTGCCGAGCACACTCGCGCCGGCCGGGATCGGATCGTCCACTACCACCCAGCCGCTATCGCTCTGGGCTTCGATCGTGAGGGTGATGCGCGCGACATCGCCGCGCGTCCACACACCCGGCGTCTTCTGTTCGATGGGTGTCACTGCGCGTTGAATGCTGTAGCCGGTGAACAGCGGCCCAGCTAGCGGCAAGGCCGCACGACTGGCAATCATCGCCCAGGGCTTGCCCGCACCACGATGATTGATCTGCAGATCAGTCGCCGCGCTACCCCACGGAAATTCAACGGTGCGCTGGTCCTTGTTTTGCACCCACTCGACGACCGATTGCGCCGTGCCGAAACCGAGCACGGTTTGCCCCGCGACGGGTGTTGCTTCAAACGCGCTGCTGAATTTCTCCATCGCCAGCACCCCCCAGGCATTGGCATTGGTGGTATTCCAATGACCATGTTCCTGGCGCGCCAGCGCACCGCGCACCATGCGCGGAATGTCCTCGCGCCAACTACTGTCGTCGAGGAAGGCCAGCACCGCACGTGCGGCATTCACATCACCGGCGATCATGAGCCACCACAGAGCATCGCTGCGCTCGGTGGCGAAACCCATCACCGTGCCTTGGAAGTTGAGGCGCGCGCGCACCAGGGTGCTGGCGTGGGCACGCTTGGTCTGCGCGTCTTCGATGTTGGGCACACGTTGCAAAATATCGATCCAGTCCAGCAGCCCGGAAGTCGGCCATAGTTCCGGTTCGAGGGTGATGCTGGTGAGCATGGTCGCATCGGCGGCATCGAAACGCGCCAGTGCGCTGATGGCGGCGAGCTTGCGCAAAGCGAGATCGGTAGTCGGCAAGACCGAATCGCGCACTACTTGACCGGCGATGAATTTCCGCAAGCCCGCTTGCATGGTCTTCAGGGTGGTCGCGGGGATCGCCCAGTCCGCTTCTTGCGCGAGCGCGAGCACATAGCTGGTGAGGGTGTCGCTGCCGTCTAACCAGTCGCTGGGGAAATAACGCACCAGGCCATCGCGGTCGAGATAATTCGGCAGGCGCGTCATGATGTCCTTCCACAGATCTTCATCACGCAGCGCCACCGCGCGCGACAGGCTCTGTTCGAGGCAGATATAAGCGTAGGCCTGCATGTATTCACGCACGCCTTCGAGGCCATCGCCAAGATGGGCACGCAGCGCGACCTGCACACCACCGCGACCGGCAATGGCGCCAGCCGGCAAGGCCGTGCTCAGGGTTAGTGGTTTATCCAACTGGGTGAGCGTGGCCTGATAGACACGCACCGGATAGGCCGCTGCTACCTGCTGATGAAGCTTGATCCGATCACTGGCCACACCGCCCTGCTCGCTGACCGCCACCTGCCAGTCCAAGCGGCTGGCATTCACTGGCGCTTCGTTCTGCCACACCAGATCCTGCGCCGCGCCGGGCGCGAGGGTGATCGACTGCGGCGCCAAGGTTTGGGCCTGCGCACCGGCGGTGTCAGCACCTACCGAGGCCTGCGCCGCTATCGTCATTCTGCGCTCACTGGTGTTGCGCACGGTGAAGATGGCCGCGTACTGGTCGGTCTCGCGCACCAGCGGCGGCAATCCCGACATCAGCATCAAGTCCTGAGTAGTACGAATGCTGACCGCGCCCGTGCCGAAATGATCGAGACCGGCATGGGCCACGGCGACAATACGGAATGCCGTTAGCGAATCATTGAGTGGGATGTCGACCGCGCCATGACCATGGCCATCCAAAGT
>JANMJF010000236.1:0-3060 GCA_031371245.1 Pseudomonadota bacterium
GACGTATACAACTCGTAAAAACCGTTCAAGGAGCTTGCCATGGCTAGTGTTGTCCTCGCTCGCGCAGGGTTGATCGCCAGCGCATTCGCGATAGCTTTTACCGTCCAGGCCGCCGATGAGGCGCCCCACAGCATGAGCGGCTGTCTGCATTCGGGTGCTGCGCCCGGCAGCTACGAGCTGACCGACCTCGGCCTCGCCGACGGACCGAAGCGCGTGGCCATCAGCGCGTCCAGTGTCGATCTGGCTGGCCATGTCGGGCACAAGGTCGAGCTGACGGGCACCACGGTCAAGGGCGCCGACCCGGCGACCCACACCATGAGTATTTCCGGGTTGAAGCATCTCGCCGCCAGCTGTCCCTAAGCGCCACCACCGCAGCGCACGTGGCCGATCTTTCGTGCCGCGTTGGCGCAATCGCCTGGGTGTCTTTGCCGAGCAGGGGTCAAATGGCCATACTGGCCCCCGCCCCTCACTCCCGGCCCTCTTCAGCATGCTTAGTATTTCCGTTTGCGGCCTGCGCGCCGCCTTGACGACCCTTCGTCGGTCGCTGACTTCTGCCACGGGCACACTCGCGTTCACGTTGCTGTGTTGTGCGTGCGTGCCGCGTTCGTCGCTGGCGGACGAGGCACCGTCGGTGGCAGAACTCGGTGCGCCCGGCGCCGCCCTGCTGGCGGATACCGCCCACCGACGTCTGTTCGCGAGTCTGCCTGCCAGCGATCAGCTTGCAGTCATCGACGGCGGCAGCCTGGCCGTCACCGGCCGTATTGCGTTGCGCGGCCAACCACGCGGTCTCGCACTGCGTAGCGCGTCGGGCGAGTTGTTGGTCGCGCTCGCTGCCGGTCATGGTTTCGCCGTCATCGATTCGACCTCGTTGGCGGTCACGCGCTACGAATTTGCGCTGCCACCGGGTGTGGGCGGTTTTGATCAAGTGGCGGACATGGGCCAGGGTCGCGTGCTGCTTTACAGCGCCGAGGCGCCAGCACAATTCGCGGTATTCGATGGCGCCGCGCCGCGCACCCTGCAATGGAGTGGGACGACGGTCCCTCACCGGGCATTACGCCTGGAATTCGACCGTGCTCGCCAGCGACTGTATACCACCAGTGGCGGTCGTTTCGTGGCCCTCGATTTTGCGCTGCCGAGCGCACCGGTGTTGGTCGCGGACAGCGCACAGCTCAGCGACGGCAGCCCGCTCGCTGCGCGCAGTCTCGATGAACTGCGCTTTGATGCGGCCAGCCAACGGGTGGTGAGTGGCGATGGCTTGGTGTTCGACCCGGTCACGTTGGTGCCGTGGCGCGATCTGAAGGGTGGCCACCACAGCGTGCTGAGCGCCGATGGACGCTATCTGTTCAGCAACGCTAACGATGGCCGGCTGCAGCGTCGCGGCTTGCGTGATGCGGCCGATGACCGCGCGCTAAGCTTAAGTTGCGCCGCTAGCGAGGTCACGAGTCTGGTCGTGCTGGCCGATGGCGTGAGTGCTGCGGCGCTGGCCGGCGCGCAGATCTGTAGCACCCTAAGCGGTGCGCAGCGGCGCGCGATGCTGGCCGCCGTGGTCGCCGTGACCGTGCCTTCACCACTGGACCTCTTCCCCAACCATCGCAATGCGAAATGGACCTTTAAGAAAATAAGCGACGGCTCGATCGAGACCAGTACCGTGGTCGGTTCGGCCACCATCGACAAACATCCGGTGTGGAAAATTCTCTATGCCGACAAGAGTTACAGTTTCCGCCAGGTGACCGCCGGCGAGGCCAGCGAAGTGCGCTCGGTGTTTCCTCTCGATCAGCAGACCGCGACCTCGGTGCCGCCCAATCTGCTGGTCAAGAGCACTGATCAGATAGGCAAGTCCTACCTGCAGACGGGTTATTTCAACGCCCTGCAAGGCAGCGCCGCGCCGAAGAAAATCAATTATCGCGAGACGCGCAAGATAGTCGGCTTCAGCAACGTCAAGCTGGCCTTCGGCACATTTCGCGCGCTGCGCATCGACTACACCATCGTGCAGACTTACAAGGGCCAGACTCGCACCAGGGATGGCACCTCATGGATGGTGCCGGGCATGGGCGAAGTGCAGCTCGGCACCAAGGGCAAACCCAGCACGGTGTTGACCGACGTCAAGCTCGATCCGGACAAGGATGGCATCAACGCCAAGACCGACAACTGCCTGCTGGTGAAGAACGTCGATCAGCTCGATACCGATCACGACAAGAGTGGCAACGCCTGTGACCAGGACGACGACGGTGATGGTGTCGCCGACACGGTCGATAATTGCCCCTTGGTCAAAAACCCGACCCAGACCGACACCGACAACAACGGCATCGGTGATAGTTGCCCGCCGCTCTGACACGGCGTCCTGTAGCCGACCGCCAGGAGGATTTCCATGCAAGTTAAAGACAAGATTGCGGTCATCACTGGCGCCGCGAGTGGCATCGGTGCGGCGTTGGCGCGACGCTTTCATGCCGAAGGCGCCAAGGCTATTGCCATTGCCGATGTGCAAGTCGATGCGCTAAACGAGGTCGCGAAAGCCATTGGGGCACTCGCTGTGCCGTGCAATGTTGCGCGCGAAAGCGAGGTGCAGAATCTGGTGGCGCGGGTCGAAGCCGAACTCGGACCCATCGATATCTTCTGCTCCAATGCCGGGATTGCACGGCTCGGTGACGAAGACGCAGCCAATGAGGAGTGGCAGCTGAACTGGGACATCCATGTCATGGCTCATGTTTATGCCGTGCGCGCAGTCGCACCGAAAATGGTCGCGCGCGGCGGCGGCTACTTGATTCACACCGCCTCGGCGGCGGGACTCTTGAGTCACATCCAGTCGGCCACCTATGCCACCACCAAGCACGCGGCGGTGGCCTTCGCCGAATGGGTGGCGATCAAATATCGCGACCAGGGCATCCGTGTGTCGGTGTTGGCGCCGCAGGCAGTCCGCACACCCATGACCGATCGCCCCGACGGCGCGTCGGTCGCGAGTGTCGACGGCATGATCGAACCGGAGCAACTCGCCGATTGCGTGATCGAGACCATGGCGAAAGAGGAATTCCTCATGCTGCCTCACCCGATAGTGCGTGAATA
>JANMJF010000237.1:0-3627 GCA_031371245.1 Pseudomonadota bacterium
GCCAGCACCAGCGTGTCGAGCGGCGGATGGTCGAAGCCTTCGCCGATCAATTTGCCGGTGGACAATAGAACCCGCGCTGCGTCGGGGGGCAGGGCATTCAGTTTGCTAATCAATGCGACGCGCTGCTTCTTCGACATGCGACCGTGTAGTGTGAAAAGTGTCGGGACCCGATCGGTCAGTGCGGTGCGAATAGCCTCGAGGTGCGCGGTGCGCTCGGTCAGGATCAGCACCTTGTGTCCTTGGGCAAAAGCGTTAGCGACTTCGTCCGCTATGGCGCAAGTCCGACCGACATCGTTGGCGACATGCCTGAACACCGCCTGGATGCCGCTATCGGCCGCCAAATCGATGGGCGCCGCAAGATAACGTGGAATGACTTCCAATATTTGCGGGGCGCCCGCTGGCCGCAAGGCGGTATGTCGGATCGGCCCGCACTGCATGAAGATGATCGGCTGGCGACCGTCGCGCCGGATCGGCGTGGCCGTGAGCCCGAGCACATACTTCGCTCGCGCCCGCTTCAGGATGACCTCGAACGAGAACGCGGACAGATGGTGGCACTCATCGGCGATGACCTGCCCGTAATTCTCTACCAGCTCACTGACCTCGCCCCGACGTGAGAGTGACTGCATAAGGGCAATGTCGATTTTTCCAGTGGGTTGGGCTTTGCCGCCACCGATGGTACCAATCACACCCTTGTCGACATTCAAGAACGTCAGCAGTCGTTCCCGCCACTGCTTGAGTAGTTCGGTACGATGCACCAGCACCAACGTATTGACGCCACGCCGAGCGATCAGCGCGGCGGCCGTGACCGTTTTGCCAAAGGCGGTCGGCGCACACAGCACGCCGATGTCATGGCGGAGCATGGCGGCGACGGCCTGCTCTTGATCCGGCCGTAACGTGCCTGCGAAGCTCGCGTCCAGGGATTCGCCGCTACCGCGTTCGTCGCGCAGGTCGCATCGGATGCCGTTCTCGCGCAATAGCGCTTGGGCAGCCGCCAAACAGCCACGCGGCAGACCAATGTGCTTAGCAAAATTCTCTGCACAGCCGATTACCCGTGGCTCATCCCACACCGGCAAGCGCATTGCCTGCGCTTTATAGAACTCGGGATTCTGGAATGCCGCCAATCGGATCAGGCGGTTTGCCAACGGCTGAGGAAGCGCTGCTTTGTCGAAGTAGAGGAGGTTGGCCATCGTCACGGTCAAGGATGCCGGCATCGGTCCCGCCAGCTCGCCCTTGGTCGCGGACCTGCGTTGCCACGGCTCATGACTATCTTCTTCGGTGATGAAGGTGACATCCAGTGGATGCGCGCTGCCGATGGCTTGGAGTATTGCGGGCTCGATCGCGTGCGGCGCCATCGACTGCAGCGACGCCAGGTAAGCCCATTGGTCAGGGTAGGCGCGCAGCGCAGCGTCGACGAACACGCTGCCGCCGTTTTCGCGCGGAGCCTTCTGCAGTGGCAGGGCGATGAGGTTGCCAAAGCCACCTTTGGGCATGGTGTCCTGGCTAGGAAAGAGCCGGTCATAGGAGCTCAACTGCAATTGGCGCGTGCGGGCACAGGTATGACTGATGATGGCGGTGCCCAGTCGCCTGGCGTCACGCCCAGCAACGCTGGACGAAAAAAACAGCCAGGCGTGGGCGCCGTTAGCAGAACGCGAGACTTCCAGCGCCACCGGCACGCCCAGTTCGCGGCACGAGTGGGCAAAGGCCTGCGCATCGCTGCGCCAATCGGCGCCATCGAAATCGACCGCCAGGAAATGGCAACGGTCATCCGCCAGCAGTGGATACACGCCGACGGTGTGACGGCCCGCAAGGTGGTCGTAGATCGTTTGATCCGTCAGGGGCACCAGCAGCCGATGGCCGCAGTCAGCGCATTTGATGCGCGGTTTCTCGCAAACACCGGCACGCCACTCGTTGGCGCAAGCGGGCGCATAGCCGCTCTTGCCGGCCTTACTTTCCCAACGCACGGGGTAGACATCGGTACGGCCGCGAAACAGCTTGCGAAAGAGCGCGATCTTCTTATCGGTCGTCAGCGCGACGGATGAAACCGGTTCGGTCACAGAATCGGACACGCGCCAGGCGATGCCGTGGGCGTCCAGCAACCCAGTCAGCCGAGAATTCTGTGCGCGCAGCCGCGTGAGTTCGTCGTCGCTGTCTGTTGTCACCGCGACCACAGCCCTGCATCGGTCAAGCGGCGCAACAAGGCACCGCGTTTAGCGTGGCGCGCCAGGAAACGCCGCAATGGGCGACCGAACTCTTCGCGGCTGGACTCGAGCGCGTAGCCTATCTGCCCCTGCACGAATCCAAAATGGAAACTGCCGAACTGGTGGGTCTCGAAATTGATACAGCCAAGTCCTTCCATATTTACCGAGTCCTGAACCCAGTTCGACATCCGGACGATCCGCCTGGGCCCGAGAAAAGCGTTCTTCATCGTGGGTTCCTTGTCAGGTGAACACCATCGATCCAAACTCGAGGTAAGATCACCCGCCCCTGCATGCCAGTGTCCTGTAGGAGTATTTTGTCACCGGTGATCAGCAACAGGTCTGGCCTTACTGCGAGTAGATCCCATAGGAACTGGTCTGCAGGATCGGGAGCGGGCGGTGCAGTTAAAGGCGGCGGATTCAACACGATGGCATGCTGCACCAGGTCGAGCAGGATGGTATCTACCCCGGCGACCGCCAGACCGTGCAGCTTGCGCAGCTTGGGCCGCAAGAGTACGGCGCGGTATTCGACCAGCAGCGCCTCGGATATCACATACGAAAACGCCGCAGCGAGCATGCCGCTCAGAATGCGTGCAACTGGCGAAGCGTGGTTTTCCGTCAGCACGCCCGCGACGACCACATTCGTATCGACGATAACGACGGAGTAGGTCATGCACTCGCGATTGCGACGCGAACGATAGGGACCGATTTTGCCGGGCCGGTTCTTTCCGTGCGCGGAGCCGCGCCCAATTCGGGGCGACCCAGCGCTTCGCTCATGGCTTGCGACGAACCGCGTTGGTTTCTTCCTGTGCCACCGACAGCGCTTCGCTTTCGGTCAGTTTGGCGCGCCCGCAGGCACGGCGCACCAGTTCGAGCGCGCTCTCACGAGATTTGATTCCGTAGAAGTCCAGGCTTTCGTCTATCAGTTGCCCGATGGTCTTGTTGCGTTGCGCGGACGCCTCTTTCAGTGCCCGGTAACGCGCCTCGGAAAGGGTGATGGTCAGACGACTCATAGGGACCGCACATTGGTGATTTAACACCAATACGTTAGCGCACTGCGGTACTGGCCGGCAATATCTCGGCGGTCTCTTCGTCCACCCCATGGCATAGAGAAGGCACGGGCAATAAAGCGACGATGGGGATTCGTCGGCGATGACATTGCGGGAGCGCGAACGACCCATCTTCCGGTCGGTCAGGTTCTCGATGCCAGCACTTCGACGACCTCGGCGATCACCTGAAACTCACTCTCACTCGCGTCGGTCAAGACGATCGGCTTGAAGTCGGGGTTGACCGGCTTCAGCGTGATCTTCTCGTGGCGCCAGGCGTCGCCTGCTTGCGCCTTTTCGCTTTCGTAGCGCTTGACGGTATAACGCTGACTCGTCTCGGGATCTATGGTGTCCCGGAGCTGGACTAGCACGGTCTTGCCCTGGCG
>JANMJF010000250.1:0-3964 GCA_031371245.1 Pseudomonadota bacterium
TTCGTCCGCGAGTCAGCGTTGCTCAACGCCTCTTCCAACGTGATTCGTTCGTCCTTGAACAGCGTATGCAGGGCCATATCGAAGGTCTGCATCCCGCGCTGGCCGCTACCTTCCATCGCTTCCTTGATCGCGTGCACTTCACCCTTGAGGATGAGGTCGGCGATGTACGGGGTGTTGACCATGACTTCGATGGCGGCGCAACGTTTGCCGTCGATGGCCTTGACCAGTCGCTGGGAAATGACCGCCCGCAGGTTGAGGGAAAGATCCATAAACAGCTGCTTGTGCATGTCGTGGGGAAACAGATTGATGACGCGCTCCATCGCCTGGTTGGCGTTGTTGGCATGCATGGTCGAGATGGCAAGATGGCCGGTGTTGCACAGCTCAAGCGCGGCTTCCATGGTTTCCCGGTCACGGATTTCGCCGATCAGAATGACATCTGGCGCTTCGCGCAGCGAGGCACGCAGCGCATTGCGGTAGCTCATGGTGTCAACGCCGACTTCGCGCTGGTTGACGATGGATTTCAGGTTCGGGTGGGAAAACTCGACCGGGTCTTCGATGGTGAGGATATGACCGCTCATCGCACGGTTGCGCTCGTTGATCATGGCGGCGAGGGTAGTGGATTTGCCGGAGCCGGTGGCGCCGACCATCAGTACCAGGCCGCGCTTGGCCAAGACCAGTTCGGAAAGAATATCGGGCAACCCGAGGGCGGAGATCTCGGGGATTTCGGCTGGAATGCGCCGCAGCACCATGCTTACTTCACCGCGCTGGCGGAAAACATTGACGCGGAAACGCGCGGACTTGTCTGCCAGTGCGATGGCGAAGTCACATTCCATGGTCTCTTCAAAAAACTGGATCTGGCGGTCGTTCATGACGCCGTAGGCGGCCGCTTTGGTGACTTCGCCAGTCAGTTGGGTCTTGCCGACTGAGTTGATGGTGCCTTCGATTTTGATCTTGACCGGCGCGCCGACGGTGAGAAACAGATCGGATCCGTTCTTGTCGCGCAGCAGGTGCAGATAGGGGGTGATATCCATGGGGGCTCCAGGCTGGGCGAGTGGCGGTTAGCGCAGGAAACCGGTTTCTTCTTCGGTCTCCTCAAGACGGAGTCCGACGGCGTCTTCGAGGGGATTGCGACCGCGGGCAGCCTTGCCTTCGAGTTTAATGCGCAGCCTGAGCTCATTCTGGGAATCGGCATTGCGGATCGCATCGTCAAAGGAGATATGGTCGGCCTCATAAAGGTCGAACAGCGCCTGGTCAAAGGTCTTCATGCCAAGTTCGTTGGACTTGGCCATGATCTCCTTGATGCCGTGCACTTCGCCCTTGAGGATGAGGTCTGAGATCAACGGCGAATTCATCAGGATTTCAATGGCGGCGACGCGGCCCTTGCCATCGATCTTCTTCATGAGACGTTGCGAAATAACAGCCTTGAGGTTCAAGGACAAATCCATCAACAGCTGCGAGCGACGTTCTTCGGGGAAGAAGTTGATGATGCGGTCGAGGGCCTGGTTGGAGCTGTTGGCGTGCAGGGTCGCCATGGCGAGGTGGCCGGTTTCGGCGAAGGCGATACCGAATTCCATGGTCTGACGGTCGCGGATTTCGCCGAGCAGGATAACGTCGGGCGCCTGGCGCAGGGAGTTCTTCAGTGCGATATCCCAATCATCGGTATCCACACCTACTTCACGTTGCATGATGATGCAGTTCTTGTGGGGGTGGACATACTCGATCGGATCTTCGACGGTGATGATGTGACCGTAGGAGTTGGCATTGCGATGATCGATCATCGCCGCCAGCGAGGTCGACTTGCCGGAGCCCGTACCGCCGACCAGGATCACCAGACCGCGCTTGGTCATCACGATTTCTTTGAGTATCGGCGGCAACCCGAGCTTGTCGATTGTCGGCACATCGGTCTCGATAGTGCGCAACACCAGTCCGCAGGAGCCCTGCTGGATAAAAGCGTTGCAACGAAAACGACCGATGCCGGTCGGTGCGATGGCGAAGTTACATTCCTTGGTGGCTTCGTATTCCTTAATCTGACGGTCATTCATGACCGCGTAGGCGAGCGCCTTGGTGTTGTCCTGGGTGAGCTTGGTCTTGGAGACCGGCGTGACCTTACCGTCGATCTTGATGGCGGGCGGGAAGTCGCGGGTGATGAATAGATCCGACCCCTTTTTCTCGACCAACAAGGTCAAGAGGTCCCGCATGTACTTGATAGCCTGGTCGCGTTCCATCTCGATCTCCCGGGACCACCATGGACCCCATAATCAACCTTGAGCGTGCTTGTCGCTGCTAGAAGTTGTCTTTGTTGGTCGCCTTCAGGCGCGCTTCCTGGCGTGTCACGACGTTCTTCGCGACCAGGCCCTGTAGACATTGGTCGAGGGTCTGCATGCCGTATTGCTGGCCGGTCTGAATCGCAGAATACATCTGCGCGATCTTGTTTTCGCGGATGAGATTACGGATGGCTGGCGTGCCGATCATGATTTCGTGGGCGGCGACACGACCACCGCCAACTTTCTTCAACAGCGATTGTGAGATGACGGCGCGCAGCGATTCCGAGAGCATGGCGCGCACCATGTCCTTTTCTTCAGCCGGGAAGACGTCGACGATGCGGTCGATGGTCTTGGCGGCCGAGCTGGTATGCAGGGTGCCAAACACCAGGTGACCGGTCTCTGCAGCGGACAGCGCGAGGCGGATGGTTTCCAGGTCGCGCATTTCGCCAACCAGGATGACGTCCGGATCTTCGCGCAGGGCCGAGCGCAGCGCTTGGTTGAAGCCGAGCGTGTCGCGATGAACCTCGCGCTGGTTGATGAGGCATTTCTTCGATTGGTGGACGAATTCGATGGGGTCCTCGATGGTGAGGATATGTCCGTACTCGGTTTCGTTCTTGTGGTTGACCATCGCCGCCAGGGTGGTGGACTTGCCGGAGCCGGTCGGGCCGGTCACCAGCACCACGCCACGTGGGTAGTCGGCGATGCTCTTGAAGGTTTCCGGTGCCTTCAAATCTTCCAGCGAGAGGATTTCCGAGGGAATGGTGCGGAACACCGCACCCGAGCCGCGGTTCTGATTGAAGGCATTGACACGGAAGCGGGCCAGGCCGGGAATTTCAAACGAGAAATCACACTCGAGGAATTCCTCATAGTCCTTGCGCTGCTTGTCGTTCATGATGTCGTAGACGAGATCGTGAACGGTGGTGTGATCCAGCGCCGGCACGTTGATGCGCCGCACGTCGCCGTCGACCCGGATCATGGGCGGCAGGCCGGCCGACAGATGCAGGTCTGAGGCGCGGTTTTTGACGCCGAAAGCTAGCAGCTCACCAATATCCATCAAACAATCCTCATGCGCTGTTCATCGACTAGGTCTGTCCCGCCCGGTGTGCTTGCCACCATGGCGCGTGGGACGCGCTCAATTAAGACGCGACGCCAGTTGGCGAGGTAGGGCCTTCACTGCGCGGCCAAACTTTAACAAGATCTCTCTGCACATACCAACGAGGCGGGCTATGCACGGCCACGACATGACAGACATGCATGAGCTGGCACAGCGCCTCGCGCGCGTACAGGAATCGATTCGGCAGTGCGAAGCGCGCTATGCACGTGTGCCTGGCAGCGTCGTGCTGGTCGCCGTCAGCAAGCGCCAATCTGCCAGCGCGATCGCCAATGCGTATGCAGCGGGGCAGCGTGCCTTTGGCGAGAACTACCTGCAGGAAGCGCTGGCGAAGATCGCGACCCTTAACGCGCAGCCCATCGAGTGGCACTTCATCGGTCCTGTGCAGGGCAATAAAACGGCCGAAGTCGCCACCAACTTTAGCTGGGTGCATACCCTCGACAGAATTCGCATCGCCGAACGCTTGAACAATCAGCGTCCCGCCGCCCTGCCGCCCTTGAACGTGCTGATACAGGTCAATGTCAGCGGTGAGGACAGCAAGCACGGCATCATCGCCGATGGGTTGCCGGCGCTGGCGGCTGAGGTCGCG
>JANMJF010000264.1:0-2274 GCA_031371245.1 Pseudomonadota bacterium
CCTGTCCAAGGCCGTGGCGACCCGCGAGATGGTGTGTTGCGCGGGATTGCGGGTTAAAACCAATGGCCATTTCACCTTCGTCAACCTCACCGTCTGCCCGGTGGCGGTCGCGGCTGACGCCACGCTTGGGTCACATTTGTATCTGGTGCTCATGGCGGATGCACCTGCGCCCATCGCCGAACCGGTACAGCAGGTCGTGGCGCCGGCGCGTAGCGCGTCGGACATTGAATCGCGCATCGCGGCGCTCACCCAGGAATTGCAGGCCAAGGACGAATATCTCCAGAGCACCCACGAGGAATTGGAGAGTTCCAACGAAGAGCTGAAATCTTCGAATGAGGAAATGCAGTCGGTGAACGAGGAATTGCAATCCACCAACGAGGAACTGGAAACCTCTAAGGAAGAATTGCAGTCGCTCAATGAGGAACTCGGCACGGTGAACAGCGAGCTGCAAACCAAGGTGGCAGATCTGTCGCGGGCCAATAACGACATGAACAATCTGTTGGCCGGTACCGGCATCGGCACCATCTTTGTCGACCACGAGCTGCGCATTCTGCGCTTCACGCCCGCCGCCAGCGCGATCATTAACCTGATACCGAGCGACGTGGGACGGCCCGTCAGCCATATCGTTTCCAACCTGGCAGGCTACGACTGTCTGGTGGCAGACGTGCAGGCCGTGTTGAACACGCTGGCGATCAAGGAAGTGAGCGTACAAACCGCAGAGGGCAGGTGGTACACGATGCGCATCCTGCCCTACCGCACCCTCGACAACGTGATCGAGGGTGCGGTGATCTCGTTTGTTGAGACCACCGAGACGGTGCAGGCGCAGGAAGCCTTGCATAAAGCCAACGACTTGCTGCGTCTGGCGGTGGTGGTGCGCGACGCGCACGATGCCATCACCGTGCAGGATCTCAGTGGTCGTATTGTGGCGTGGAACCCGGGGGCGGTGAGGATGTATGGCTGGAGCGAAGCCGAGGCACTTCTGATGAATGTGCGCGAGCGCATTCCGCCGGCGCTGCGTGAGCAGGCGCTGGCTACGCTGCGACGACTCAGCGAGGCTGAAATCCTCGACGCCTACCACACCGAACGCATCACCAAACAAGGGCAAGTGATGGCGGTGTCGATCATCTCCACTGCCCTGGTCGACGACAGCGGCGAGGTGTATGCGATTGCCACCACGGAACGGACGATCACCGGAGGCACTTAATGACCGACCAGGACCCGCGCGCTGCTGCGATGGAGCGCGGCGAACCCGCCTCGACAAACGAGTGGCAGGCGTTGCGCCAGCGGGCCGAAGCACGCCTGCCGCAAGCCCTGTCGCCGAGCGACATAAACGCCCTGTCGCCGCATGCTGCGCGGCAGGTGGTGCACGAACTGCGTGTGCACCAGATCGAGCTGGAGATGCAAAACGAGGCATTGCGCGAATCGCAAGCGGCACTCGATGACGTAAGGGCGCGTTACTTCGATCTCTACGACCTCGCACCCGTCGGCTATTGCACCGTCAGCGAACAGGGCTTGATCGTGCAAGCCAACCTCACCGCCGCCAGCCTGCTGGGGACGACGCGCAGCGCCTTGGTGAAACAGGCCTTGACGCGCTTCATCCACCGGCAAGACGAGGACAGCTACTACCTGCTTAGAAAACGACTGGTCGGCAGCGGCGAACCGCAGTCGTGCGAGTTGCGCATGGTAAAAAATGACCGCACCCACCTCTGGGTACAGCTGGCCGCCACCGTCGCGCGCGATAGCCAGGGCGAGATCGAACTGCGGGTCGTACTGAGTGATATCAACGAGCGCAAACAAGCCGAGCAGGCGCTGCACGACAGTGGCGAACGTTATCGCGTTTTATTCAACTCGATAGACGAGGGCTTTTGCATCATCGATCTGATTTTTGACGCCGATGGCGCGCCGGTCGATTACCGCTTTCTGGAGGTGAATCCGAGTTTTGAAAAGCAGTGTGGGCTGCATCAAGCGACCGGCAAGCGCATTCGTGAATTTGAGCCGAATCTCAAGGCCCGTTGGTTTGAGGCTTACGGTAAAGTGGCCATGATTGGCTAACCGATCCGCTTTACAGACCAAACGACCGAGTCGGGCGGGCGCTGGTTCGACGTCTACGCCTTTCGGATCGGCGGGCATGACAGTCGGAAGGTCGCCCTGCTTTTCCGCGACACCACCAAGCGCAAGCACGCTGAATTAGCGCTGCGAGAAGCCAAGCGTGCGGCGGAGGTCGCAAACCTCGCGAAATCCGAATTCCTGTCGAGCATGAGCCATGAACTGCGC
>JANMJF010000268.1:0-2133 GCA_031371245.1 Pseudomonadota bacterium
CGCATGGTCGCCGACGTGCCGCTAGGCGCGCTGTTGTCGGGCGGCATCGGTTCGTCCTTGCTGGTGGCGCTCATGCAGCGCGCCTCCAGCCAGCCGGTGCGCACCTTCAGTATCGGCTTAGCCGAACAAGGCTACGACGAGTCGCACCACGCACGGGCCAGCGCCGCCCCTCTCGGCACGCTGCATCCCGAGCAGCAGATCGGCGCGGCCGAGGCCCTGGCGGTGATCCCGCGACTGGCCGAGATCTACGACGAACCGTTTGCCGATTCGTCGCAGATCCCGAGTGTGCTGGTCGCGGTGCTGGCGCGTACCAGCGTCACCACCGCGATTACCGGTGACGCCGGCGACGAGATGTTCGGCGGCTATCTGCGTTACGGCCCGGCGCTCGATCTGTGGCGACGTCTACGTGCCCTGCCGGCACCGGTGCGGGCGCTGCTGATCAAGATCATCACCAGTGTCGCGCCGATGCACGGGGATAGTCTCTTGCAGCGCCTGGCGCCGATGCTGCCGGCACGACTGCGCTACGGCGCGCCGGGCGATCGTTTGTACAAACTGGCACGCATCGCGCAGGCCCGCGATGTCGCCGCCATGCATAGCGCGGCGGCCGAACTTGGCCACGGGGACGGTCTGGTGCTGGGCGTCGAGGGCCGTGCTTATGCCGGTCGCACCCATAGTCCGCAGGGTCTCGACGATGCCAGCGCGATGATGCTGGCCGATGCACTCGATTATCTGCCCGGCGATATTCTGACCAAGGTCGACCGCGCCGCGATGGCGGCCAGCCTGGAAACCCGCGTGCCGTTTCTCGATAACGACGTGGTGGCCTTGGCCTGGCGCCTGCCGGCCCCTATGAAACTGCGCGGCGGCGTGTCGAAATGGGTGTTGCGCGAAGTACTGGCGCGCTATGTGCCGCCGGCCCTCACCGAGCGCGCCAAGGCTGGCTTCGCAGTGCCGATGGACAGCTGGCTGCGTGGCCCCTTGCGCAACTGGGCGGGCGATATGTTGAGTGAGCAGCGGCTGCGTCGCGCAGCGTTGTTGGACGCCGCGCTGGTCGCACGCCTGTGGCGCGAACACCTGTCGATGCGGCGCAATCATCAGCATGTGTTATGGGCCATCCTGATGTTCGAGTCGTGGCGCGAACGCTGGAGCGTGGGCGCGTGAATCGGCACGAGTCACCGCGCCGTCCGTGTGTGTTGTTGGTGGTGACCGAAGACTGGTATTTCATGTCCCATCGCCTGGGTCTGGCGCGGTGCGCGCGCGATGCCGGCTGGCGGGTGGTGGTAGCAGCGCGCGAAAGCGATCGGGCCGCCGCCATCCGACGCGACGGTCTGGAGTTCATCGCCTTGCCTTTCGAGCGTGGATTGACCTATCCGTGGCGCGACTTGGCGTTGCTGTTGGCCTTGCGTAGTGTGCTGCGCGAGGTCGGGCCGGATATCGTGCACCTGGTGTCCTTGAAACCGATCCTGCTCGGGGGACTCGCTTGGCGTGGGCTGACCAGACCTTGCCCGGCGCTGCTCGCGTTCACCGGTCTCGGCTATATCTTTTCCTCGCGCGCCGGTCTCGCGCGAGTATTGAAGCCGCTGGTCATGCGTCTGCTTGCACGGGTCGCGCGTCGCCCCGACGCCTGGGTGCTGGCGCAGAACGACGATGACCATGCCCTGCTGCGCGACAACGGTATCGCCAGCCAGACACGTGCCAGCATCATCGCCGGGGCCGCACTCGATCTCGATGAATTTCCTGTTACGCCGCTGCCGGCCCGCACCGGCGCGCTGGTCATTCTGCCGGCACGGGTATTGCGCGATAAGGGTGTGTACGAATTCGTGGCGGCTGCCGCGCGCGTGCGCGTGCTCAGGCCCGACGTGCGTTTCGCCCTGGTCGGTGCCCACGACCAGGCCAATCCCGGCGCGGTCGAGACCCGCCAGCTGGAAGCTTGGGTCGCGTCGCACAGCATCGAATGGTGGGGCCACCGGCGTGACATGGCGGCGGTCTACGCCGCAGCCTATATCGTCTGTCTGCCGTCCTATCGTGAAGGATTGCCGCGCGCGCTGCTCGAAGCGGCGGCCTGTGGGCGCCCTTTGATTGCGACCGATGTGCCTGGCTGTCGCGAGATCTGTCGCGACGGTGAGAGCGGCTTAA
>JANMJF010000271.1:0-3582 GCA_031371245.1 Pseudomonadota bacterium
GCAGCCTGCCCGATGATTTACGCGGCCGGCTGTGTTTTGCGCCTGCGGCGGCCCTCTATCTGCTTTACCACCCGCTGCTGGAAGTGGTGATGCAGGGCAGTTCGCCTGGCAAACGCTGGGCGGGTGTACGCGTGGTCGCACGGGACGGTCGTACTGCACCAGCATCGGCTCATCTGTTGCGTAACGTGTTTCGACTCATCGATGCACTGCCGATGTTCTATTGCGTCGGCGTGGTGTGTTGTCTGTGTACCCGCCATGCAGTGCGGGTCGGTGATCTGGCGGTCGGGACAGTGCTGGTTTATGTCGAACACGACGGTCGCGAATTGCCGCGCGCCAGCGCTGGCCACGCCCGTGCCGGCAATCACGATCCGGCATTGCTGCGCCTGGCCGCCGATGTTCTGCTGCGTTGGAAAGAACTGGATGACGACCGCCGTCGCACACTGAGCCGCGATCTGCTGGCGCATTTTGGCGAAACGCCGGGCGCACTCGACACCGCGCAGTTGCACGCGCGACTCACCGCCGTGCTTGCCGCAGCAGAGCAGGCGTGAGCGTCGCGCCGCCAGGTCTGCAAGCTTAGCTGGTGAGTCGCGACAGGGAGTTCAGGCAGTGATCGACAAACCTGCCAGGCGTTGGCGCAGATCATCGCCTTCGCGGCGCAGGCGCAGATCGTGGTAGAGCGCGATCATGACGCTGAGGGTCCAGGGGGTAAGCAAGCCGTTCAACAGCGCGCCGATCGTAGCGGCCAGCAATTGCAGCAGCGGACTGGCAGTGACTTTGCCGTTTGAGAAGTCCATGCCGAACACCAACATCGGTAATACCTCGACGACCAGCATCACAATCATGACCAACACCAAGGGCACGCTCAGGATGGTGACAGCGCGCCACCAGTGGCCACGTACCAGTTGATGGCTACGCGACAGGCTGGCGCGTGCAGTGCTGTTCTCCGCCACCAGTAGTACAAAGTAGAGCGACAGCGCCGCAGCCAGGTAGATGCCGGGCACGATCAGCAGGACAAAGCCGGCCATGACCGCGAACGTATAAATGATGCTGGCACCGAGCCACCGCAGGCCAAGGCGATAACCGGCGTGGGCGGCGTCGCCGGCTGCTATGTCGTCGCCATTGGCAATGCGCCAGGTGCGCACGATCACGCCCATATAGGGCCCGATGAAAGCGAGCGTGGCGACGAGGTAGAGCACCATGACGAGCGCCGTGGCGCGGTCGAATGCCACGGGTTTGCCGAGCAAGACGGCGACGATCTGCGGCACGAATATCGCGAACTGGGCGGCCAGCGCCAAGCCCACGATGCGTGGAAAAGCGACCATGAACAGCGCGGTGCCGGCATCGAGCACGCGTCCGATGGATTGTGGCGTGCTCGGTAAACGATAGGTGTTGGCCATGCGGTCGTGGTCTCCCTTTCAACTCATTGTATGACAGCCGGTTTGCGCGCCGCTTCGCCTGGGCCGCCTGATTTGCTCTAATCGAGGGCCATCATCTCGCGAGGAATCGTCATGACCCAGCCCCTTTACACCGTACGCCAGCTAGCCTATGTCGTACGCGACCTCGATGCCGCGCTAGCCTACTGGACCGGCATGCTCAAGGTCGGGCCCTTTTTTCGCATGGCCCATGCGCCGCTTATGGATCAGCGCTATTTCGGCAAGCCCTCCAATGTCGATGTCTCGATTGCGCTCGGCAACAGCGGCGATTTACAGATCGAACTCATCCAGCAGCACAATGACGAACCGTCGGTGTACAAAGAATTTCTCGATGCCGGCCGTGTCGGTGTGCATCACTTCGGCTTGATGCCGGTTGACTACGCGGCGACCTGCGCGCAATACCGCGCCAATGGTCACGCCGCTGCCTTTGAGTGCACTATCGCCGGCGCTGGACTGACCTACTTCGATACCGTCGCAAGTGTCGGTCATTACATCGAACTGTGGGACAACCAGGACGTGTTTAAGAACATGTTCCTGTTAGTTGAAGATGCGGCCAAAGCTTGGGACGGTAGCAACCCGGTGCGTGCCTTTCCGCTGTGAGTGCCGGCCACGCGGGCACGGCAGCACGCGGCTCGAATCGACTGACCGTCATCATCGTGCTCGCGCTGGTCGCCGGCAGCGCGACGGGCTATGGCGTGCATCAATTCCTGCCGGCCCACGCGGCGGCTTTCGCCGAGCGTGCGGCGCTGCTGCCCTTGGTGTTCCTGCGGTTGATCAAGATGATCATCGCGCCGCTGGTGTTTGCGACCTTGACCGTCGGCATCGGCCGCATGGGCGATGTGGTGACGGTCGGACGGGTGGGCGGCAAGGCCTTGGCCTGGTTTGTATTCGCCTCGCTGATCTCGCTGACCTTAGGACTGATACTGGTGACCTGGTTCGAGCCCGGCAAGGTCATGCACCTCACGCCGCCGGCTGATTCCGCGAGCGGGGTTGAGACCGCTGCCCTGTCGCTGAAGGGTTTCATCGAACACACCATCCCGGCCAGTGTGGTTGATGCGATGGCGAAGAACGAGATCCTGCAAATCGTCATATTCGCGGTGTTCTTCGGCACTGCCATGGCCGCGCTCGGGGAACGCACACGTTTGCTCGCCGACGTGCTGGATGTGGTTGGTCATGTGATGTTGAAAGTCACTTCCTACGTGATGCTGCTGGCGCCGCTGGCAGTGTTCGGCGCGCTGGCCAGCACAGTGGCCAAGGAAGGGCTGCATATCATGGCGGTGTATGGTGTCTTCATGGCGGAGTTCTACGCCGGCCTGCTGGTGCTGTGGACGGTCTTGATCGGACTCGGCGCGCTGTTCCTCGGGCCGCGTGTGCTACGCCTCATCCGGCGCCTGCGCGAGCCGCTGCTGCTGGCCTTTTCAACCGCGAGTTCAGAAGCGGCCTATCCGAAGACGCTCGAAGAGCTGGAACGCTTCGGCGCCAGCAATCGCATCGCCAGCTTCGTATTGCCGCTGGGCTATTCCTTCAACCTCGACGGTTCGATGATGTATTGCACCTTCGCGGTGATGTTCATCGCGCAGGTCTATGGCATCGAGCTCGCGCTCAGTCAGCAGATAGCGATGCTCGCCATTCTGATGCTGACATCGAAGGGTATTGCCGGGGTGCCGCGTGCGTCCTTGGTGGTGATCGCGGCGACGCTGGCGCAATTCCATATTCCCGAAGCAGGCTTGTTGTTGCTCTTAGGCATCGATCATTTTCTCGACATGGGGCGTTCCGCGACCAATGTCATCGGTAATAGCGTAGCGACTGCCTTGGTGTCGAAATGGGAAGGGGAATTGGGCGCGGACAAGGGCTGAAGGCGATGCACCTGCAAAGATGCCCGTAGCCATCTCAATCAAACACCGCAAACAATTCCTCGAAGGCCTGCATCTGCCCACCCTTGACTGCGCTCGGTACCAGAATCGGCGTCTTCACGCCAGCCTCATACCAGCGCTGCACTTCTTCTCGCACCCGCGACGCCGGCCCGGCGATGGTGGTGTCGTCCAGCCATTGATCCGACAGCGCCTGGCCAACTTGATCGAGACGCTGCTCAGCGATGCAACGTTCGACGGTGTCCATCTCGGCGACATAACCGGCCTCGCGCCAGTAG
>JANMJF010000283.1:0-8602 GCA_031371245.1 Pseudomonadota bacterium
CTAAGCCGAAGCCGAAAGCCAAAGGCAGCCCATGACCCCGCCCGCGGAAATACAGGTTGCACAGGCCGACATAGGCGATGGTGAGCGCGATGGCCGGCTCCACCAGTGTACCGGGCGGGGTGACGAGACCGCTGGCGGCCAGCGCCAGGGTCAAACTGTGCGAGAGCGTGAAGGCGGTCACGATGACCAGCAGGTCGCGCAGCGAGCGCGACAACAACAGCAGTCCGAGCAGAAACACCAGATGATCCCAACCAGTCGCGATGTGGTGCACGCCGAGCAGAAACATAGACAGGGCAGTCGACGCGCGGATGGTGGTCGGTGCAAATGCGGACGGTACGGCCGGCAGCGGCTCTGGTAGAGCGGCCATCGGCGCGCCGAATTCGACCGCGAAAGCGGCCTCGGTCTCGTTCAACAGTGGCGTGCCCGAGGGCGGAAAGCGCGTCAGCCCGGCACTGCGATCATGGCGCGCCGCCTGGGTGTTGAGGATCTGCGCGCCGTGGTCAGCATCTACCCAGACCTCGCGCCACCCCGCTTCATCGGGGCGTGAGCTATCGACATAGCGCAGACTGGCGCGCGCTAGAGGCGGCGCGGCCGCGCGAAAATCTGCCTGCAGGCGCAGCTGCGACAGGCCAGCCGCACCATCAACCAGTTGCCAACGGGCATGCGATATTTGCAGCGCGAGCGCGCTGGTCGCCGTATCGAGATGCAAAGCCGGCAACAAATCCCGCGCCCAGCGCTCGGCATAGGCCGACCACTCCGCAGCCAACACGGTGCCATCACTGTCGGCGTCGGCTTGCTGGCTGGCGAGCAGGGTGGGAATTTCCGCCAGGTCGAGGTGATAGGCGATGTTCACTTCGGTGCCGCTGACAGTGATCGCCGCCAGGCGATTGACGGTGTTATTGCCGAGTGGATGGCCGCTCGCGAGGGTCGTCCACAGCAGGGCAAGGATGGGGAATGCGGTCAGTCCAACACGCATCGCTCAGGGCCGCGCCGCGACGCTGGCCGCACGAGCACCCAAGCGCGCATCGTGCGCTAGGGCGGCGACCATCAAAACCTTACCCCGCGCCTCGCCATTGGCCGCCAGTACGGTGCCAGCGCGCCATTGCAACTGAGGATCCGGCGTGCCTTCGCGGACTGCATACGCTGCATAGGCCTGCGCCTCGCGCGACTTGCCAGCGCGATTTAAGACCCAGGCCAGCTGCACCGCGCTGTAAATATCGGGGCGCTGGCGCCACTCGGCGCGGGCCAGAGCTTCGGCCGTGGCCACCTTGCCACGCTCCAGATAAAACTCGACGAAGCTGCGGCGGTCACTACCAGCACCGACGGCATCGAGGCGCGCCATCCCATCAAGCACAGCGTCAGTTCGCGCGGCCAGTGCGTGCTCGCCGAGGGCGCGGGCCAAGCGCCAGATTTCAAGCAGGGTATCGGCACGCAGGCTGCGGGCTGCCGCTACACGATAGAGGGCGAGCGCGGCCGGCCCGTTGCCCAACGCCGCTTGCGCACGGGCCTGCATGGCCAGCGCCGCTGCGGGCAGTGAGGCTACCGCTGCGACGGCGAGGGTCAACGCCGTTGCCGGTGCGCCGGCCATAAGCTGCAGTTCGGCGAGATCCAATTGCAGCCAGGCGCGGTCCACACTGAGCTGACTGTCGGCCAGTGCGCGCGTTGCGAGTTCAATGGCGCCGGGCAGATCACCGAACACCATGCGCAGATGCGAAGCGCGTGCCAGCGCGGCGATGCCGTAATGATGATCGAGCAGATACTGGACCGTGGTTTCGGCTTCGTCATACCGACCGAGCTCGGTCAAGGCGTCGGCCTCGCTGACCGCCGCCAGCAGCGGATCGCCGCCCTGCGCCCGCGCACGGCGCGCCGCACCTAGCGCTTCGTCGAACCGGTGGGTTATCAACAACCGCCAGGCATTGAGCGCCTCGGCGCGCGGCGCCTGCACGGCGAGCAGACGGTCGATGAGGGTTTCGGCGCGGGCCAGATCTGCTGCGCGCGGCGCGACGCGCACCTGTGCGAGCAAGGCCGCCGCCAGCGCCTGCATCGCCTCGACCTGGTCAGGGTGGGCGGCCACGGCTTGTTCTAGCCGCAGGCGTTCTGGCGCCACCGACGTTTGCGCATTCGCCACGCCCCATTGCGCGAACGTGGCGATCATCAGCACCACGCTCGCGCGCAGCAGCGTCCCGCAGCGTGTCGTGGTGTGCCCTACGGACTGCGCCCATCGCCGCATCTAGGTCACACCGGGTGCTCGGCACGACGGCTACGGGTCAGACGCACGATGGGCAGCAGGGCAGCGCCCATCAGGACCAGGGGTGTCGGGCTCGGTACTGCGACCAGCGAGACGCCGACACTGGCCAGATTGAAGCCGTAGAGATCAATTGCTGGCAGTGTGCCGTCGGGAAAGGCATCAGCGGTGCCGATCAAGCTCACGTTCAACACCCCCAACTCGCCCGGGGCAAGCACGAACAGACGCGAGATTTCGGCGCTGCTGGTGAAAATCTCGTCGAACAAGGTGTGACTGCCGACACTCAAGGTGAGCCCCAGCACCGCGCTCGCTTCACCCCCGGCAAGCTTGGTGAAGTTGTCGAAATCGAGCAGCAACCAATAGCGTCCCGCAGCGCTCAGCTCGGCCGCCAGCCCAGCTTCGGCGACGGCACCGGCATGGCTGAGACTCCCTTGCACTTCGGGGGCGACGGCCAGGAACCCGTCATCAGCGATGGCATCGGCGAAGGCGAATTCATTCACACTCGGATCGGCCCCGATCACACTGGCGCTGCTGAACAAGGGCAGCGCGCCGGGCGGACTGCTATCGGCATTGATGCCATCGCTGTCGCTGCCAACTTCGGCGAAGGCCGAGGTTGTATAGAGCGCACTCGATAGATCGATAGGCAGAGCACTCGCGGCGCAACTCGCGAATACGAGGGCCGCAAAAATTAAACGACGCATGATGGTCTCCCTGGTTTGTGTCAGCTGGTTGGTTTGTGATCGGATGGCGCGGACGCGCCGTTGTCAGCGGCCAGCGCGCGCAAGCGCAATTCCACTGCCGCCGCGCGCGGGTCGTGAGGTGCACTGGCCAACGCGGCGCTCAGCAGTTCGCGCGCGCGTAGCGGATCGCCGCCGGCGGCAAATATCTCACCGGCGGTAAACAGCAGATCAGCGTCGCGATAGCCCAAGGCCAGCAAAGGGTCCAACTCGGCCCTGGCCTCGGCATCGCGACCGACACCCTGCAAGGCTGCGGCATACACCACTACCGTGCGCGGGTCAGCGCGCCGTGCGCGCTCGACTTTGGCGACGGCCAGCGCTTGGGTGGGGTCGCGGCCCTCATCGAGGTAATAGTCACTGAGCGCCAGATTGGCGTTATCGTCGCGGCCACTGACGGCGCGCGCCGCGCGTACAAATTCGTCAAACAGCTTGCGCGCGCCAGTGGTGTCGCCGGCTTGCGCCGTGGCGCGCGCCAAGCACAACAAATGCGTCGCGCTGGGTGCGACGCGATAGAGATGCTGGGCGGCTGCCAGTGCCGCTTGAGCGGCCCCGCTCAGGCGTGCGATGCGTAGCGCTTCTTCGAGCGCGACGGGATAGTCCGGCATCGCCGTCAGCGCGGCGTCGAGGGCAGCATGAGCAATCTCCGGCCGGCCCGCACCGAAATGCAGGCGCGCGAGTTGCACGTATAACCATGCGCGTTCCTCGACCTCGGCTGCGGTGACCCGATTGACCGTGGCATTGATGAAATCGATGGCGCCCGCCCAATCGCCATAGAGTTCGCGCAAGCGCGCGGCGCGGATAAGCCCGGGCAGATTGTCAGGACGCAGATCGAGCAGGCGCTGGGTATAGAACTCAGCTTGGGCGTGGCGGCCCAGCGCGAGTTCGGCATCGATCAACAAAGCATAGGTGTCGACGTCATCGGGAAAGCGCAGATTGAGCGCAGTGATACGTTCCAGCGCAGCGACATCGTCACGTCGGGCGAGCATCACGGCCACCGCCGTGCGTTGCGCGATGTAATCCGCCGGTGCGAGGGCGAGCGCCGCGGTGATGGCGGCTTGCGCCTGAGTGACAAATTCTTCACGAGCGGTTTCGCGATAACGATGCAACAAGGTGCTGGCCAATGCGATTTGCGTGCTCGCGTCCACGCGCGGCGCAACAAGCGCTGCTTCACCGACTGTGCCACCCTGCACACGTAACGCCAGCAGCAAGAAGCTCACATATAACAATCCTGCCATTGCTTGCTTCATGTGCTTATCTCTGACGCTCGACGGTGTTGCGGTTCACAGGACGCGATGGCATCGCAGGCGCGCACGCCTGGGATGCCATCATCACTTTACTCAGGGCGCGCAAGGTCCGCCGCTGCCGGCAGTGCAGCCCGCTTCACCGGGATCGATGTGCCGGCGATCGCGGCCGGAAGGCGCATCGGCCAGATAAGGGAAGGCGTTGCGATAGGGCGCGTCGTTGCTGTTCACGCCATCACCCAGACGCCCACCGATGTCGGCGCTGTAGCCCGGGAACGGTGCACGCAGCACGCCACCCACGACTAACCGCAAGGCGATGTCGGTGACGTCGTCGTAGACGCGACGGCCGTTGGGAAAACCTGCGCCATCGCCGCCCAGCAGACCGAGACGACTCGCCGCTGCCGGCGCCGTCGGTGCGACACCGGTATTTAGGCGCAATAGATCGGCGACCGGACCGGCTGGCGTGCCGGGCGCCGCGATCGGTGGTGCATAGGTCACCACCGGCAGCAGATCGGTGCGCGGTGCGGCGGGGATCGCGACTACGCCAGCAGTCAGGGCATTCACCACCCGCGCCAGGCCCGGGTCGAGAAAGAAATTCGCGAACTGACTATCGTTTTTCGGCACATCCATGCTGAAGCGATCTTTGAAGCCGGTACCGATGATCAGTTCGTTGATCAGCGGATTGCCCATGCGCTGCACTTGGCGATAACCGCCTGAGCTCTCCATCGGCAGGGCTGCGCGACGCACGGTCACACGCGGTCGTGAAGTCGTGCCCCACACGCCGATAGTGGCGGCGGTCGAGCCCGCTGCCTCGACCTGCCCGGTGCGAGTCAACATCGCGACCGGCAGTTCGACCGCGATCGAATTGACCGCATAACCCGACACCGTGTCGGACGACAGATTGTTCGACGACGCGTCCTGGCCGGCGGTCAAGACCGGGAAGGTGTGGGTGTTTAACGTATCGAAAGCGCCGCCCAGATCGATCCAGAAAGCGTCGTCGGTGGTGCCGGCAAAGGCTTTCACTTGCCCGGCGAGGCTATGAATACCAGCATTGAAGAGCGCGCTGTAATCCATAGTGCGCGGGCCAACATTGGCCGGCACCGTCGCGAGATGGTTACCGAGCACGGTGCGCGATTTCGACACACCGTTCTGATAACGCACCAGCGTCAGGGTGTAGGTCTGCTTCTGGCCGAGGCCGGCATCGGCCTGATTGGCGATGCGATCGGGCACGATAGAGGTGCCGGGTGCGATCGGCGCTGGCGAGTTGGCCGGCGCGTTGGCACCGCCGGCCACGCCGGCATAGACCTGGAACAGGTTGGGCAAGGTCTGTTGGGTGCTGAAGCGCACTTCAAGGCCAATGTCCTCGACGGCGTCGTTGTTGTTGTCGACTTTAAGTTCGTAGACCACATCGGGGTCAAAGGGGAACCAGTTGGGGCCATTGGCCGGTTCGAGGAACGGGTCGACACCGAGGATCAGGGTGACCTTGGCGGTTTCGTCAGCCGGGTCGTAACTGCGGAAGGCATAGACATCGGTGATGTCGGCCTTGTGGTCCAAGGCCGTAATCGGCGCCTCGCGATGATTGGCGGCCTGGGTGACCGGCGCAAACGGCGCGCAGGCAAGACAGCAGACCGCCAGCAATGTGCCATATTTCATGAATGGTTCTCCCTCTGCGATGACTGAGATTTTATGTGTCGAATCCGGCCGGCGACAGGAGGTCCCAGACCGGCACGGGCCGCGAACGAATCGCGCTTCGAAGGCCATACGCACCAACACCGACGTTTGGATGCAGCACATCCAAAATCTTTTTTGCTGCGTAGGGTGAACATGGAAAAGCACCGTTGCAGATCGAACACTGAACCACGGATGCGCGTTGCGGGGACCCAGTGCGTGGCTATAATCGAGACCCCCTGCCCATGGATGCCGGTCGGCGCAACGTGGCTGACAACGACTCACTCAATGCTGCGGCCCGCGCATGGATCGCGCGCATGGCCTGTGGCGACGAGACCGGTATGAGCCTGTTGTATGACGCCACGCTTGGCCATGTGTATGGGCTCGCGATGCGCGTGACGCGCGATCAGGACGCCGCCGAGGACGTTGCTGCGGAGACCTATCTGCAAGCCTGGCAACAGGCCGGCCGCTACGATGGCGAGCGTGGCCCGCCCTTGGCCTGGCTGCTGAACATGGCCCGCAGCCGTGCGCTCGATTATCTGCGTCGTCGCGGCCCGATCAGGGCCACCAGCGCCGCGCTGGTCGACGAGCAGCGTCTGCAGGAAGACATCGGCGATGACGACCCGCTGTCGCTGGTGATGGCCTTGCAGAGAGACACCCGCCTGCACGCCGCGATTGCGAGCTTGTCACCGATAGCCCAGCGGCTGCTCGGCCTGGCTTTCTTCCGCGGGCTGTCCCATGGCGAGATCGCTGAACTCACCGGCTTGCCGCTGGGCACGGTGAAGTCTCACTTACGCCGCGCGCAGGACAGCCTGCGCAATACCTATCGCGAATAGCCTGGTCGACGTGCCGAACACCGTGAACGATTACAACGACGACGACGCCCCCCTGCCCCAGCCTTTGCTGGACGAACTCATGGGCGGCCTGCAGCCGCGCCTACCGGCGCCTGCGCAGGTCGCAGCCTTGCGCGCGCGCGTGATGTCATCGATCAAGAGCGCGCCGCAGGAAACCAGCGAGTTGTCGCTGGCCGTCGCCGCCTTGCGCGAGCTCACGCCTATCGCCGCGCAGCGTTGGGAAGAGCGCTGGCCGGGCATCGAACTATGCATGCTGCGCGAAACCGCCGACAGCCGCTCTTATCTGATGCGCATGCGGCCAGGCAGTAAGTTACCCGCCCACATCCACAGCCAGGATGAAGTGAGCATGATCCTCGAGGGGGAAGCGTGGGTGGGCGAGGAGCAGTTGATGGGGCCGGGGGATTTTCAATTCATGCCGGCCGGCGTCGACCACGCCACCATCCGCTCACCGGGCGGATGTGTGGCCTTTATTCACGGTCAGCACGGCTTTCGCCCGCGCATCACGGCCGGCTTCGTCGCGCGCTTCATTCAATACACGGTGCAACGCTGGTCACGCTGAGGGTGCGTCGAGAGTCGTAGCGCATTCGCGCCGCGGCCTGCTCGTTGAATAACACACTGCCCGCGCCGGCAGCGTCAGCCGCCGGCGATCCCCACCATGAAGGAGATCGTCTCGCCATCGGCGAGGCTGTCTTCCATGGCAATGCGGCGGCCCTTGGTGTCAAGCAGCATGGTGCCGCGCTCGTTCAACTCCTGGGTGTCAGGGTCGATCAAGATGGCGCGCATTTTCTCGCCGTACTTGACGCTGATGCGCTCGGCGAGCTCGGCGACCAGCGGTTGTTCCAGCTCAAAGGAATCGCGACCGGTGGCCGCGAGTTCCTTGAAGTGGCTGTGAAACTCGGTGTGAACGGTGATCACGGCACGCGGCTCAGGCCAGCGCGCCGTCGGCAGCCAGTACTTCGGCGACATCGTCGAGACCGAGCTCAGTGAGCTTGGCGCGGGTCTGCAGACCCGAGTCACGTTCCCAACCGCGCCACTCGTAGTACTCGTCCAGCACCGGCACGAACATATCGGCCGCCACCCGCCCGGCATACATGCCCTCGTTGTTCGGCTCCCACATCCAGCGCTCGCAGACGGTGTCGTGCTCACGGCGCAAGCCGATGCGGGAATTGATGGCCTTCTCCAAGTTGCAGATGCGCTCGCCATCACGCATCAATTCTTCTGGCGAGCGGTCGATGCCGGTGACGGCGGCAAAAGCCTGGCCGTAATACTCCTGCGGTGCGTAACCGGCCGGGTCGAGCATCCAGTGGAACAGGCACACGCCGTAGGAATTCAGCAGCGCGACCTGGTTTTCGACCAAGGCGGTGCAGGCGCCCTTCAACAGCGGCGTACTCAGATCGGCCGCCTCGGTGCGACCGTTGAAATATTTCTTGGAGAGATCCTTGCGCTGGAATTTCTCGATCAGACCAATGCCCTTTAAATGATCGGCGCCGCGCGAGGCGACCGCCATATTGTTCATCCAGGTCGGGAAGGCGCGCATTTCCTCGGTAAAGCTCGCACCGCCCTTGCCATAGATGGCGTACTTCATGAAGTTCTGGCCCTTCATCGCCGACAGCTTGAGCGCGCCGAAATAGGCGCCATCACCGAACATCACGCCAAAGGGATTGCTCTGAAAAACGATGCTTTCCATGCACGCTTCGATGTCTTCCATATTGCCCCAGCGCAGGGGCTGGGCATGGCCGAACAATTCGGCAACGTCGTGATCGCTGAGCAGCTCGCGCTGTTTCAATTCCATCAGGAAACTGATCGAGCAGGACAGGTCTTGATTGTCGACCGCGTAGTCGTTGGTGACCTTGCCCC
>JANMJF010000318.1:0-15757 GCA_031371245.1 Pseudomonadota bacterium
GAGCGAGGCCGGCGCGGCTTACGGCCGCAACAACAGCGGCGACGGTGCCCGCGTGCAGGTCGAGTTCGTTTCGGCCAATCCGACCGGACCGCTGCATATCGGTCACGGTCGCGGCGCCGCTATCGGCTCGGTGCTGGCCAATCTGCTCGCCGCCAGCGGCTATCAGGTCGAACGCGAATATTACGTCAATGATGCCGGCCGTCAGATGGATATCCTGGCGCTCAGCGTGTGGTTGCGCTATCTGCAATCCTTCGGCCACGACGTGCCGTTTCCGGCGCAAGCCTATCGCGGTGCCTATATCGAAGACATCGCGCGTGAACTGCGTGAACGCGAAGGTGAAACACTGCTGCGCGGCGCCGGCAGTGTGCCGCCGGCCACGGCCAGTGCCGATGAGGAACGCCATCTCGACGATGCGATCGCGGCCGCGCGTGCCGCCCTCGGTGGCGAGGTCTTCAATCGTGTACGTGACTACGCCAAGGACATTATCCTCGCCGAGATCGCGACCGATCTGCGTGGTTTCGGCGTTGAATTCGATTGCTGGTATTCCGAAGCATCGCTGACGCGCAATGGCGCTATCGACGCCGCCATCGCCGAACTCATCGAGGCTGGGTTCATTTATCAGGCCGCCGGCGCGCAGTGGTTCCGCTCGACCGACTACGGTGATGAAAAAGATCGCGTCGTCGTTCGCGACAACGGCGTGAAGACCTATTTCGCTGCCGACATTGCTTATCACCGTGAGAAATTCGCGCGCGGTTTTGCGCGCGTCGTGAACATCTGGGGCGCGGATCATCACGGTTATATCCCGCGCGTGCGCGCGGCGCTGAAGGCGCTGGGCTTGAACGACGGGCAGCTCGACGTGGTGCTGGTGCAGTTCGCATCCCTGGTACGCGGCGGTGAAAAGGTCGCGATGTCGACCCGCGCTGGTGAGTTCGTCACGCTCAAGCAGCTGGTCGATGAAGTCGGGGTAGATGCCGCGCGCTATTTCTATGTGATGCGTCGCGCCGATCAGCATCTCGAATTCGATATCGCGCTGGCGACCGCGCAAAACAATGACAATCCGGTCTATTACGTGCAGTACGCCCATGCGCGCATTTGCAGTGTGTTCCGCCAGGCAGGCCCGCGCTCAGCTATCGCAGCGCCGGCTGGTGCGCGCCTTGCCGAGTTTCTGCGCGAAGCGCCGGAACGCCGTCTGGCGCTCGTGTTAGCGCGCTTTGCGGAAGTGGTGGCGGGTGCCGCCAGCGCTGCGGAGCCCCACCAGTTGACCAATTATTTGCGCGAGCTGGCTACCGAGTTCCACGCCTATTACAACGGCCACAAAGTGCTCGTCGATGATGTCGGCGTGTGCTGGGCGCGTTTGCGCCTGATCGACGCGGTGCGTCAGGTCATCGCCAATGCCTTGGCGTTGCTTGCCATCAGCGCACCGAGCGAGATGTAACGCCGCGATGGCTGCCAAAGACTATAAGCGCACCAGCCCGCGCGCGCCCAAGGCGCCGGCGCCGCTCGGCAGCTGGGTGTCCTTCGTCACCGGACTGGGGCTGGGCCTGGTGGTCGCGCTGGCGGTCTATATGTGGAACGCGAAGATCGCCCCGCCAGCGTCGTCACCGCCACAAGTGGCGGGCGCCGATGCCAAGGTCGAAGCGCCACGGGTCAATGAACCACCGCCCGGCGAGAGCGCCGAGGCCACTCTGGAGCCGCCGCGTCCGAAATTCGATTTCTACAAAATCCTGCCGGAGATGGAAGTACCGGTGCAGGATTGGGAAAAAGAAGACCAGGACCAGCCGAGCGCGAAGGTTGAAAAGAACGACAAGACCATAACACCGACCAGCCAGGACAAACCTGACGCTACGCCGGCTGCGCTCGCCGAGCGTGGTGCCTATGTGCTGCAGATCGGCTCCTACAAGCAGTATGAAGAGGCCGATCAGGCCAAGGCCAGGCTGGCGATGCAGGGTATCGCGGCCAACATCCAGCGCGTGGTCATCAACGGCCACGACGTGTGGTTCCGGGTGCATATCGGGCCGCTATCCGATGCCAACGATCTGCGCGCGCTGCGTCTTAAGCTGCAAGCGCATAAGACCGACTTCATCGTGCTCAAGATCGGTGGCGCAGGCAGCCCCTGAGGCGCCGTGTCCGATTCAGCCCGGTGCGGGTTCACCGGGTTCGGCCAGTAAACGACGCAGATTGGTTCGTACCGCCTTGTGAAAAGACGATTCGCCGTGGCCGTCGTGGAAATAGCTGGTGAGGCGGATCTCCTGGGTAAGGTAGTGGCCGAGCACGTCTCGCGACGTGTTCTGCCAATCCGCCCAACTTAAGGTCCGGCCGTAGAGCAGTTCGTGCTCGCGCTTCAAGCGCAAGGAGCTCAGCAGAAAACGTGGATAGTCCGCCGCGAGGCCCGATAGGTCAGCCGCGCGTACCGCTTTCTGCTCGGCGCTGATACACAGCGCGTCGCGCTCGGTCGCGAGGATGGCGGCGACCGTCTTTTCCAGCTGGGCGGCGCTTACGCCATGATGACGCAGGATCGGCTCGGCCAGTGCGGCTGAATAGCGTTCCTTGCTGGCAAAGCCGCGCGCCAGATGGTCATCCTGATAGCCTGCATCGTGAAACAGCAGTGCGAAGTAGACCACTTCCGTGTCGATGCGGATGTGCTCTTCCTGGCAACGCTCGACGACCATCGCCGCAGACTGCAAGGTGTCTTGGATATGGTCGAAATTGTGGTAAGGCAGCGCGTCGCTGTATAGCGCCCGGGCCTGCGCCTCGAGTTGCGGGTTGCGAATGCCTGACAGGGCCTGGGTGCTCACTGGGCGATTGGTCCAGGTTCGGTGAGTTTTGGAGCGGGTGATGGGAATCGAACCCACGTAATCAGCTTGGGAAGCTGATGTTCTACCATTGAACTACACCCGCACAAGGCGGAATTCTATTGCCTGTGTGAGCGCCGTCAAAGCCCGGCGTTGCCTCGCTGTCAGCAACCGTGATCAGCGCATCTCTGTGACACAGCGCCCGCGACAGTCTTGGTGTAGCGGGTAAGATGCATACAATTCCGCTTGTTCACGAGCTTGGGATATCGCAGAATTCGAGGCTTACAATAACTATAATCTCAGATGGTTAGGGCGAAAACTTAAGGCGGAGTTTGATGACGTGAACGGAGCCTTGCAGATTCGGATTTCAAGAGCGCATGCAAACAGTCAAACCCATCATCGTTCTCGTCGATGACAGCGCGGCTATGCGGGCGTTCTTCGAGCAGGTTGCAGTCGAAGCAGACCTCGTATTCCACGCCTATGCATCGGCCGCCGAGTCGTTGAGCTTTCTGGCCAGCCGTCAGCCGAACCTGCTGTTCTTGAACGTCATGATGCCCAACAAGGACGGCTACTCGTTTCTCAAGGAACTGCGACGCAATGAACTGCACACCACCACCCCCACGGTCATGATCAGCTCCAAGGATTACGCCCAGGACCGAACCGCGGCGAAGGAGCTCGGTGTGCTTGAATTCGTGGCCAAGCCCATCTCCAAGAAGGCCATACGCCTGCTCATTGAAAAATACCTCGGGACGGGCCACGGCTCGCCATGAGCGACAGCTATCTGCGCTTCTGGGGCGTGCGCGGCTCCTACGCTGCGCCCCATGAGTCCCATCTTGGCGTCGGCGGCAATACCTCCTGTGTCGAGATCCGCAGCGGCGACCATCTGCTGGTGTGCGACGGCGGCACGGGCATCATTTCGCTCGGCGAAGAACTGATGGCGCAGAGCGAGTTGCGCGAACTGCTGGTGGTGTTCACCCACTATCACTGGGATCACATCTGCGGACTGCCGTTTTTCCAGCCAGCCTTTTCGTCCGAGTGGAAAATCAATTTTTTCGGACCCGGCGACACCGCTGCGGATATCGAGCAGCGGCTTTCGGATCAGATGAAAGCGCCGTATTTCCCGGTTGAAATCGGCACTTGGATGGCCAATATCCGCTACCTCGACCCGCAAGCCCGTGGGCTCGTCCATGGCCCGATCGGCGTCAGCTATTACAACGTCCACCATCCGGGGGTGACCTATGGTTATCGGATCCAGGTGGCCGGGAAATCGGTGGTCTATGTCTCCGACAACGAAGTGCAATTTCTCAAGACCTCGATAGCCAAGCGCATACACGAGTTCGATGCGGACGAGCACGAATTGCTGGAGCGTATGGTCAGCGAGCAGCGTTCTGCGGAAGTGTCGGCTATCGAAGGGGTTGATATCCTGGTCCACGACGCCTAATACACGCCGCACGACTACAGCCGCAAACGGGGTTGGGGACATTCCTGCTATGTTGACACCGTCAACCTTGCTATCGACGCCAGTGTGCACTGCCTCTATCTGTATCATCACGACCCGACTTACGACGACCAACAGGTCGCCGCCATCCACCGCGATTGCCTGCAGATCATCCGCGAACGCAAGTCGAACATGGAATGCCATATTGCCCGCGAGGGCATGAAGATCCCGTTGTAGCGGCGCATCGGTGTCGAACACCATTCGAGTCACGTTGAACGGCGCAAGGCGCGAAGTGCCGGCCGCCACCTCGATCACCGATCTGATCGTGTTACTCGCCGTGCGCGGTCGCTACGCGGTCGAAGTGAACGGTGAAATCGTGCCGCGCAGCGCCCATCTTCAGCAGCACTTGTGTGATGGTGATCGCGTCGAGGTGGTCGCTGCCATCGGCGGCGGCTGAGCGCAAACCGTTATACTCGGCCCCTCACGTGAACGACTACGGGGCAGGCCATGACAAATCTCGATTCCAGTAATGCAAGTGGCGACGATGGCCTGCGTATCGCCGGCCGCAGCTTTCATTCACGACTCATGGTCGGCACCGGCAAGTATCGTGATTTCGACGAGACGGCCGCCGCCATCCACGCCAGTGGTGCGCAAATAGTGACGGTCGCCGTACGGCGCACCAACCTCGGCCAGAACCCTGGCGAGCCGAACCTGCTCGACATTATCTCGCCGGACAAATTTACCATTCTGCCCAATACCGCCGGCTGCTATGACGCGGACTCGGCAGTTCGCACCTGCCGTCTTGCCCGTGAGCTGCTCGACGGCCACAACCTGGTCAAGCTCGAAGTGATGGGCGACCCGAAGTCGCTCTTTCCCGACGTGGTGCAGACACTCGCTGCCGCGCGCACCCTGTGTGCGGACGGTTTCGAGGTGATGGTCTATACCAGTGACGACCCGGTGATTGCTAAAGAACTGGAGAACATCGGTTGCGTGGCGGTGATGCCGCTCGCTGCACCCATTGGCTCCGGGCTCGGCATCCAGAACCGCTACACCTTGCGCACCATCATTGAAAACGCGCGCGTGCCGATCATCGTCGACGCCGGCGTCGGCACGGCTTCCGACGCGAGTCTGGCGATGGAGCTCGGTTGTGATGGCATCTTGATGAACACCGCCATCGCCGAAGCCAAATACCCGGTATTGATGGCCTCGGCCATGCGCAAAGCGGTTGAGGCCGGACGCGAAGCCTATCGCGCTGGTCGCATGCCGCGTCGCGCCTATGCCTCGGCCTCGTCGCCCATCGACGGCACCTTCTTTTCCTGAGCCGCGCGCAGTCGTTCATCGTGTCGGCATCAGCAGCGCGCCGTTCGGTGCGCAGTTTCGTGATCCGTGCCGGGCGCATGACCGCCGCTCAGCAGCGCGCGCTCGATCTGCTGTTGCCGCGTTATCGGGTTAGCTGCGACGCGCTAGGTGCGGATGTCGCGCAAGTGTTTCCGCGTGGTGCGCCGCTGCATCTTGAGATCGGCAGCGGTAACGGTGACAACGCGCTGGCGCTGGCGGCTCGTTACCCAGCGCTGGACGTGCTGGCGAGCGAAGTCCACCCGCCCGGCGTCGGCCATACCGTGCATGAGGCCGCGCGGCGCGGGCTCGCCAACTTGCGGGTTTACGACGGTGACGCGCTGGAGTTGTTGGCGGCATTGCCGCCCACCACGCTCGATGCGGTCTATATTTTTTTCCCCGATCCCTGGCCGAAGAAGCGCCATCACAAACGTCGGCTGGTGCAGGGTGAATTGCTCGATTTGCTCGCCACTCGTCTGAAACGGCATGGTCGCATAAGGTTCGCTACCGACGACGTCGATTACGCGCTGCAGGTACGCACGACCTTGGCTGGCGATGCGCGCTGGTTGAACCTTGCGGGTGTCGAGGCGTGGGCGCCGCGGCCACGGGACCGAGTACTGACGCGTTTCGAACAGCGCGCCGTACGTGATGGCCGTGCGGTTTTTGATCTGAGCTGGGTGCGCGCGAGCTAGCCCGGCTTGCCCGTCAGTTCGGCGAAATCTTCGAGACAGCGGCAGTCCGCCGCGCGCAGTTCAGGCCCATGGCTGTCCGGCCGCGCGATGCCGTACAGGTAGGCAATGCCCCAGCTGCGCGCCGCTGCCCGCACCTGCGCGTTGTCGTCGATGAACAAGGTTCGTGTCGGTTCGAAACCGATTTCGCCCTGCAGGGCATGCCAGAAGTCGTCGCTTTCCTTGGCCGCACCAAGGGTATGGGCGCTGAAGATATCGCTGAAGTAGGGCGCGATGCCGGTCGCCGCCAGCTTGCGCTTGAGACTGGCGGGGTGAGCATTGGTGGCGAGCACCAGACGCGCACCGCGTGCCTTGATCCAGGCCAGGAAATCGACGGCGCCCGGCCGTGGCCGAATGAGGGGCGTGAGTTCGACTTCGAGGCCATGCATGTCAACGCCGAAAGCATCACTCCAATGTTCCAGGCAATACCAGGGCAGGGAGCCGCGCCGCGATTCCAAGCGGTGGGCAACCTGCTGGCGTGCCGTGTCGAGTGCGATGTCGTGACGCGCGGCATAACGGCGTGGCAGCAGCTCGCTCCACAACTGGTTGTCGAAGTGCAGGTCGAGCAGCGTGCCATCCATGTCGAGAATGACGCAATCTATGCTGGACCATGGTATTGCGGCGACGGTGCTCACTCGCAGATCTCCCCGAATTTCTCGCAACGCCGCTGGCATTTATAAACCCCACGTGGATCGACGTTGCACATCTGCCCCCACCGCTGGCAGCCGTTGTAGCACTGCTTGGCTGGCTCGGCAGGGCGTGGCGATGGCGCCGTCACCGTGGCAGCATCGGCCTCGCGACCCGTGTTGGCTGTGTTGATGTCAGCCGCCACTGTTGCCAAGCTGGCGAGGATCAATAAGGCGAGTCCGCCCAGGTACAGGCAGGCGTAGCGCAGACCAATACGAAGGGTGGGTATCATGATCAGATTCCGATTCAGTGCTTAGCGTAGGTGCAGGTCCATCGCTAGTGTACTGCACGGCTCCTCGCGGCCAGGCGCGTTGCGCCCCTTCCAACCTTATTCCGGCGTGGTGTCGCGGGCGGCGCGTTTCGCTTGCAGTTCTTTGGCCATGGTCTCGGCTAGCCTGCGCTGTTCGGGTTTGAGACGCGCGGCCATTTCCGTCAGTGCAGGTCTTATCTTTTCGTCTTGCGCGGCGGCTAATGTCAGCCAAGCATAGGCCTCTACCGGATCCTTCGCGGTGCCAATACCCTGCGCGTAAACCGCACTCAAGTTGACCTGCGCCGCCGCCAGACCTTGCAGCGCAGACTCGCGCAACCAGAAGCGTCCTTCGCCTGCGTCCAGCGCCAGCCCCTGGCCAAACAAATTCATGAGACCAAACTGCATCTGTCCTTCGGCGTCGCCACTATCGGCAAGTTCGCGCAGCAAGGTCGCCGCGTGCGCCAGTCGCGCCGGGTCGTCGTTGTGGCTGAGATCGAGCTTGGCGATGGCCAGACTGGCGCGTTTGTAGCCCTGCTTGGCGGCGCTTTCGAGCCATTTAAGCGCTTCCGTTTCGCCCTCGTTCGGTGCTGGGCTCTGTAGATAGAGCATGGCGAGATTGAACTGTGCCGCGGGCATGCCGGCATTCGCCGACTTCTGGAACCAATCCTTGGCCAAACCCTGATCGGGGCTCACTCCTTGGCCTCGGGTATACATCACGCCGAGAAAAAACTGACTTTGGCGATCATCCAGCGCGGCAGCGCGTCGGAACCATTCGATGGCACGTAGCGGCTCGGGTGGCACGCCATAGCCGCGCAGATAAATCGTTCCCAGATTGAACATCGCGCCAGGGAGATGTTGTTCGGCGGCAGCTTGAAAGAGTTCGCGGGCGCGGACGTAGTCCTGGCTCACCCCTCGGCCTTTGAGGTAGTGCACGCCGAGGTTGTTTTGCGCGGTCGCATCGCCCGCCTGTGCCTTGCTCTCGAAGCGCGAGACGGTGGCCGTGTAGTCACTTCGGTCGTCGGGTTCAGCACTGCCATCGGCACTCACAACCATTGCCGCGAGCACTAGGACGATGAGGACGATCAAGATCTTGATCTCCATCGGTGATTAAGTCCCTCACTTAAGGTATTTCGCAAAAAATCCCAAGGTCGCGTTCGTCACGCGAGTTACCATTGCCCGCGTAGCGATAGCGTTACGCTCTACTTTGCGTTACCCCGCGGCAGCTTGCCTTGCGGGGTTTTTTTTGGCTGGCTAGCGCCATCAACCGCGCAGTGCACCTTGCCATCCCGTCCCTTAGCGGCCAAGGCCGGTCGCCGCTCGCGCCTGGACTGATATAGTAGCGCCCGACAGCATTTCCTATGCTCCCCGCCAGGCGTCGGTGGCCGCGCACGAATGGATGCACAAGCCAGTGCGGATGATCACCCGCCGGTGGCAAGTACAACTCAAATACATTTGTTCGAGGAGGAAGTCCCAACATGAAAAAGAATAACTTGCAGCCCGCCGCTGCGGCGCTCGGCGCCGGTGTTGTCATGGCACTGGCCGGTGTTGCCAATGCGGCCGACAACCCCTTCCAGATGGTCGAGTTCGGTACCGCCGTGAAGCTTGCCAGTGACGCCGTCGACATGCAGGGCACCAAGCTCAAAATCAACGACGAGACCGGCTTCACCTTTGGTGGGGATCAGAAGGCGGCCTATGCGGCCGGCAAGCTTGGCACCGGTAAGAAAGACCCGGCGGTGTGCGGCACGTTCTCCGGCGCCAGCTGCTCAGTGCAGCACCTTGCCAAGTAAGCCTCACTTCTAATTTATCGCTCGCACTCCGGTGCAGCGGACTTACCGCATCAACGGCACCGGACTCGGTCTGCGGCGACCCCACATGGGGCTGCTGCAAGACCACATCCCCGACGAAATCGCATTCTTCGAGGTCGCACCCGAAAATTGGCTGGGCGTCGGTGGCCGCCTCGGCGAAGCGTTTGATCGAATTTCCGCAGAACGGCCGCTGCTGTGTCATGGCTTGCTGCTCAATCTCGGCGGTCCCGACCCCCTCGACATGCCATCCATCGAACGCATCAAGGGCTTTCTCGACCGCCACCGGGCGGTCATTTATGGCGATCATCTATCCTTTTGTGGGGCCGGCGGCCAGCTCTATGAACTGCTGCCCATGCCTTTTACCGCTGAAGCCGTGCTGCATGTCGCAGCGCGCATCCGCGTCGTCCAGGACCGCCTCGAACGGCGCATCGCGATCGAGAACCCATCCTATTACCTGCGGCTGTCCGATGAGCTCGATGAACTGAGCTTCATCAACGCGGTGCTGACCGAAGCCGATTGCGACCTGCTCATCGACATCAACAATATCTACGTCAACAGCATTAACCATGGCTACGACGCGCGGGCCTTTCTCGCCGGCCTGCCGGGCGAGCGCATTGCCTACGGGCATATCGCCGGCCACAGCGAAGACATCAAGGGCCTGCTGGTCGATAGCCATGGCACGCCGGTCGTCGACCCGGTGTGGGAATTGCTGGAATTCGCCTACCGGCATTTCGGCGTGTTCCCGACCCTGTTGGAGCGAGACGAGAACATTCCGCCCGTGCAGACCGTGCTGTCGGAAATACGCCAAATCACCGCCATGCAAAAACGCATGGCGGTGGACCGCGACGGTCTGGCCGAGTGAGTGCGCCGGTGGAAGCAGAGTTCGTGCGTCTGCAACGCGCCTTTGCGGCCTATCTGCGGGACCCCGAGGGGGTCGCGCCGCCGGGCGCTCATGATGAGCGCCGCCTGGCCGTGTATCGCCACGGCGTATACGCCAACATCGAGCGTTTCATGGCCGACAATTATCCGCGTGTACGTGCGGTGATGGGTGACAGCCAATGGCACGCCATGGTTCGCGATTACCTGTTGTGTCATCCATCGCGGGCCACGGCCTTCGTAGACCTGCCGCAGGAATTTCTCGCTTATCTCGAGCATGGCGATGCGCTCGATGACAGGCTGCCGTTTCTGTTCGAACTGGCTCATTTCGATAGTCTGGAAACACGGCTTGGCGCCGATCCGCGCCGCCTGAGTCGCGCCGGTGTAGATCGCGAAGGCGACCTCATTGAGGGCGTACCCGTCGCCAACCCGATCATGGTGCTGCAGTGTTATCGCTTTCCGGTACACGCCATCGGCCCGGATTATCTACCCCTGGCTGCGCCGGCCCTGACCACCCGCATTGCGGCCTTTCGCGATGGTCAGAACGAATACGGCTTTCTCGATCTGAACCCCGCCGCTGCGCGGCTGCTGGAATTGATCATGCTGGGCGACGGACGCACGGGCCGCGAGATCTTCGCGCGTATCGCGGCCGAGCTCGAGCAGACGAATGTTGCCGGCCTTATCCAGGCTGGCAGTACAATTCTTGCCCGTATGCTTGCACGCGACGTGATATTAGGAAGTGCGAGCGCCTGAACGCCGCGCACTGGCCGCCTTGTCCAACCATCGGTCACTGTTGTGTGGCCGCGGATCTTAAAGCGCAATGAAACGCATCAAGAAACTGCTGGTAGCCAATCGCGGCGAAATCGCTATCCGGGTGATGCGCGCCGCCGCCGAACTCGACATCGACAGTGTCGCGATTTATTCCCACGAAGACCGCTTCGCCCTGCATCGCTTCAAGGTCGAACAAGCGCACCAGATCGGCGCGGGCTGCACGCCGGTGCAAGCCTATCTGCAGATCGACGAGATTGTGCAGACCGCTCTGACTGCCGGTTGCGATGCGGTCCATCCGGGCTATGGCTTTCTGGCCGAGAGCCCCGAGTTTGCCGAAGCCTGTGGCGCGGCGGGTCTGATCTTCGTCGGCCCGCCGCCAGACGTCATGCGTCTGCTTGGCAACAAGATCGCAGCGCGCGCACTGGCCGAACATAGCGGCGTGCCCTTGATGCCGGCGACCGGTGCCTTGCCGCGCGAGCCGGCTGCTGTCGAACGGCTCGCGGCCGACATCGGCTATCCCTTGATGTTGAAAGCTTCGTGGGGCGGCGGTGGCCGCGGCATGCGCGTCATCGAGGGGCCCGAGACCTTGCACGAGCTGGTCGATATCGGGCGCAAGGAAGCGGGCCTCGCCTTTGGCAATGACGAGGTCTATCTCGAAAAGTTAGTGCGTCGTGCGCGCCATGTTGAAGTGCAGGTGCTGGGCGACAGCCACGGCAATCTCGTTCATCTCTTCGAGCGCGACTGCACCGTGCAACGTCGCAATCAGAAAATCGTCGAGCGGGCACCAGCCCTGTATCTGAATGACACGCAGCGCCAGGAAATTTGCGCGGCGGCGCTGGCGCTGTGCGGCAAGGCCAACTACGTCAATGCCGGCACCGTTGAGTTCCTGCAGGACGCCGATACCGGCGCGTTCTTTTTCATCGAAGTCAATCCGCGCATCCAGGTTGAACACACGGTCTCCGAAGCGATCACCGGCATCGACATTGTCAAAGCCCAGATCCGCATCGCCGAAGGTCATGCGATTGGTAGCGACGAGTGCGGCGTGCCGGCACAGCAAGACATCACCATGCGCGGCCACGCCGTGCAATGCCGTGTGACGTCCGAAGACCCTGAAAATAATTTCATTCCCGACTACGGCACCATCACCGCCTACCGCAGCCCGGCTGGTTTCGGCATTCGTCTCGACGCCGGCACCGCCTATGTCGGCGCACGCATCACGCGCTACTACGATTCCTTGCTGGTCAAAATCACTGCCTGGGGTAATAACCGCGACGAAGTTGCGCAGCGCATGTTGCGCGCGCTGCGCGAGTTCCGCATCCGAGGTATCAATACCAATCTGCGCTTTCTGATCGGCTTGCTGGAAAACCAGCCATTCCGCCGTGCCGAGTACACCACGCGTTTCATTGACGAGACCCCCGAGCTGCTGGTGTTTCCGCGCCGCCGCGATCGCGCCTCGCGCCTGTTGCGTTATGTCGGCGACGTCGCGGTGAACGGCAACCCGGCGGTCGCCGGCCGCGCCCGGCCGCGCGTGCTGCGCCGGCCACGGGTACCGGATTGCAGCGGTCGCGTTGTTGCCGATGGCAGCCGTAAACGCTTCGAGGCACTCGGTGCGCGCGGCTTCGCGCAGTGGATGCTGGATCAGAAGCAGGTCTTGATCACCGATACCACGTTCCGCGATGCTCATCAGTCGCTGCTCGCCACGCGGGTGCGCAGTTTCGACATGCTGGCGGTGGCCGATGCCTATGCACGCCTGGTGCCGGAACTATTGTCGGTGGAATGCTGGGGGGGTGCGACCTTTGACGTCGCGATGCGCTTCCTGCATGAATGTCCGTGGCGGCGTCTGACGGCGTTGCGCGAGCGCATGCCGAACATCCTCACACAAATGCTGTTGCGTGCTTCGAACGCCGTCGGCTACAAGAATTATGCTGATAATGTTGTGGTGTATTTCGTGCAGCAGGCGGCCCATGCTGGCGTCGATATTTTTCGCATCTTCGATTCCCTCAACTGGGTAGAGAACATGCGCATCGCCATCGACGCGGTGGTCGAGAGCGGCAAGATTGCCGAAGCCGCCATCTGCTACACCGGCAATCTGAGCGACCCGCGCTGCACCAAGTACGATCTGCGCTACTACGTGAAGATGGCCAAGGAGCTGCAAGCCGCCGGCGCCCATGTGCTCGGCATCAAAGATATGGCCGGCCTGTGCCGGCCGCAGGCGGCACGCGATCTGGTGAGTGCTCTCAAGCAGGAAATTTCTATCCCGATCCACTTCCATACCCACGATACCAGCGGCATTTCGGCCGCCAGCGTGTTGGCCGCAGTCGAGGCCGGGGTCGATGCGGTCGACGCCGCGATGGACGCCATGAGCGGTCTCACTTCGCAGCCTAATCTTGGTTCGATAGTCGAGGCGCTACGCCATGGCCCGCGCGAGACGGGTCTCGACCCGCACGCCATCCGTCAGCTGTCTCACTATTGGGACGAGGTGCGCGGCAACTATCTGGCCTTTGAAAGCGAGGAGCGCGCCGGCGCATCCGAGGTCTATGTCCACGGCATGCCCGGCGGCCAGTACACCAATCTGCGCGAACAGGTGCGTTCGCTGGGACTGGGTGAACACTGGCCTGAAGTCGCCCACGCCTATGCCGAGGTCAACGACATGTTCGGCGACATTGTCAAAGTCACGCCCAGCTCCAAGGTGGTCGGTGACATGGCCTTGATGATGGTGACCAGCGGGCTGTCGCGCACCGCAGTCGAGGACGCCAGCGTTGACGTGGCGTTTCCAGAATCGGTGGTGTCTTTTTTTCGCGGCGACCTCGGCCAGCCACCGGGCGGCTTTCCGCCGGCCCTGCAAAAAAAGATCCTGGCCGGGCAGGCGGCGATCACGGTACGCCCTGGTTCAGTGATTGCACCGGTCGAGCTGGTGGAGGCACGCGCCGAGGCCGAGCACAAGGTCGACCGCCACATCAGCGATTACGAGCTCGCGTCCTATCTCATGTATCCCGACGTGTTTGTCGAATACGCGCACACCCGCCGCCAGTATGGCGACCTGACTGATCTGCCGACGTCGGTATTCTTCTATGGCATGGAATCGGGCGAGGAGATCAATGTCGCCCTCGATCATGGATCGACCTTGCTCATTCGCTATCTGGGCACCAACGAACATCACGATGACGGCATGCGCACGGTGTATTTTGAACTCAATGGCCAGCCACGCACGGTCAAGATCGAGGATCGCACCCAGCCGATTGTGAAGGCGCCGCGCGTCAAGGCCGAGGCCGGCAATGCGCGCCACGTCGGTGCGCCGATGCCGGGACTTATCGCCCAGATCAACGTGCGGGCCGGTGAACAGGTCAGCAAGGGTGATGCGCTCATGACCATCGAAGCAATGAAGATGCAAACCAGCATACGTGCCGAGCGTGACGGCCGCATCGCCGATGTCGTGGTGCAGCCGGGTGCGCAGGTGGAGTCGAAAGATCTGTTGGTGGTGTTCGACTAACGCTGTGCCAACAGCGCGTGCACAGCGCGGATTTCCTTTTCAGCCTCCTCTACCACCATCAAGCGCCGTGCGGGCGACAGGCTACCGTCGCTCAATTTACGATAAGCCGCGATGTGCTCGATGGCGGGCACGCTAGCGGACCACGGCGGTGGTGCCGTGTCGTGGGCATGGGCGAGTACCACGCAATCGCTCAGGTCGAGCGCGTCGTGCTCACTGCGGGTCCAGTGCTCGGCGTGCAGAGCAGTGGTGACGATGCTGTCGGGAAAATGCCAGGCCCGCAGCACCATCGAACCGATTGCGCCGTTCAACTCGCGCGCCAGACCCTTGAGCGTAGTGGGCGTGATGGCGCTGCGTGCATGCAGCGGCCATTCGCGCAGCACTACCAGCATGCCGATGTCATGGACCAGACCGGCTAACAGCGCTTGTTCGGCATTGAGGCACTGACTGTGACGGGCGATGACATAGCTGAGCGCGGCGATGCGCGAACTGTGTCGCCAGGCCACGCGTAGCAGAACGCGGGTGGGTCGGTCCAGCGAACTGAACAGATTCTTCAGCGCAAACGCGGTGATCAAATCGCGCGTCGCGACCACGCCCATGCGTAGTACCGCGTCCTGTACGCCGCTCACGGGACTGCCAGCGACATAGGCGGCGCTGTTGGCGAGCTTCATACAACAGGCGGCGATGACCGCGTCGGCCTGGACTAACTTGACCAGCGCCGTCACGCCCGTGGACGGGTCGTTGGCGGCGTCGCGTATGCGCAAGGTGATGTCGGGCAGCGATGGCAGGCTGAAACTGCCATCCATCAGCGCATGGGTGAATGCAAACAAGAGCTGGTTGTCGATCTCATTGCTGTCGTCCGAGAGTTCCTCGACCTCCACACCCGCACTGATGTCTGGCGACGTATCGAGGCGGAACAGCTGGGCCGCCAAGCGCACATAACAGGCGTCGCGGGTGATGGTTGCGTGTACGCGTGACGTGTTATGGGGCGACAATGGATGGGCAGTTTCGATCGAGCCGCCCACCAGACGAAAGCCCTGGCCTTTGTCGTCGACGATTTCCACTTCTCCGTCCAGCAGGTAGAACAGCCACTGCTCATCGACGCCGGCGCGAAACAGCGAGGTACCGGCGGTGCGGCGTTCGACGCTGGCATGTCGCACGAGCGCGGCGAAGTCTTCGTCGGCCAGTCGGCGCAAGGGTATGAGCTGGCGGATGCGCAGCAGCTCGGGCGCCAGCGCGGCGAGCGCAGCGGCCGTGGCGTGGCTCGAATTCGACGCAATCAAGGCTGAGTTCGAGGCAGGCATAGGGCGCACATTTTGCAATTCCGGTGAGGGGATTTAGCGGCCTCATGGGGGCTTAGCTTGACTACCGCAACCCAGCACAGCGAGCGCCGGCCGTGGCGCCTGCGCCAATAGAAAACCCCGCACGAGGGCGGGGTTTTGAGCCGACGATTTGGCCTCGCTGAGCAAGGTCCTTGGGGTTGCACGTGGATGTCCGTGCGGGGGGTGACGCGTCACGTCGGGCGGTGGCTGGCTAGTCTCGTCGGTTTGGCTCGCCGTTCAATCGCCTTGCATTCACTATAGCAGTG
>JANMJF010000370.1:0-3768 GCA_031371245.1 Pseudomonadota bacterium
CGCATCGCGCGAGAGGTCTTCGGCGCGTTCGAGATTGCGGAACACCATGTCGGCGTCCTTGGCCGCGCAGGGCGCCAGCGTGAAACCGCAGTTGCCCATGATGACGGTGGTGACACCGTGATAGCAGGAGCACGAACCGAGGGGGTCCCAAAAGATCTGGGCATCCATATGAGTGTGACCATCGACGAAGCCGGGCGAGACAACCTGACCGCCGGCGTCGATGTGGCGTTGCGCACGTTCGTTGATACGGCCGATCTTGACTATCTTGTCGCCCTTGATGCCGACATCTGCCGGAAAGCGCGGACTGCCCGAACCATCCACCACGAAGCCGTTCTTGATCACGAGGTCATACATCGTCGCCACCCACTCTGCAAGGAACTCGCTGAAGATTAGCACACCGCCCGGCCCACGCCGCCCAACACGATAGGGGGTATGGCGATGCTATCGCGCTGGTCAGCGCCAAACCGGCCGCGCTGTGGCTACAATTGCCCAACAGCCCGCGCAGGAAACACAGCCCATGCCTGACTACACCATCATCGACGTCGATACTCATGTGACCGAATCAGCCGATTTGTGGACCAGCCGTGTACCTGCCCATATGCGCGACGCCGTGCCCCACCTGGCCAAGGACAAACACGGCCGCCATATGTGGTATTTGAACGGCAAGGCCATCGCCAAACTGGGCCTGTCCGCAACCGCCGGCGTGGGTGACATGAAGGACCCACCGGATCATTACACTGACATGCATCCGGGTGCCTATGACGCCAAGGCGCGTCTCGAATACATGGACAAGATGGGCATCTGGGCGATGGTCATGTATCCCAATGTCGGCGGTTTCGGCAGCCAGGTGTTTCTGCAGTTGGGCGATGCGGAATTGATGCTGACCTGCGTCAAGGTCTACAACGACTGGCAAACCGAATGGGCATCCGTCGACCCCCGCCGTCTGTTGCCGATCACGTCAACACCGTTCTGGGACGTTACGGCCGCCGTAGCCGAAGTGCGACGCTGCGCCGCGATGGGTCATCGCGGCATACTCTTCACCGGCGAACCGCAGGCCTTCGGTCAACCCGTGATCGGCGACCCCTACTGGAACCCCTTGTGGGAAGCAGCGGTCGAGCTCGGCCTGCCGGTAAGCTTCCACATCGGCTCGGGCAATATGGAATCGGGTTTGAGTCGCGACAAGATGAAGGTCTACGGCCGCATGGCCGCCTTCACCGAGATCTCGGTCGCCTACTTCATGCGCAATGGTGTGCAGCTCGCCGATTTGCTGCTGTCGGGTGTACTGGCGCGCTACCCCAGCATCAAGTTCGTATCAGTGGAAAGTGGCATAGGCTGGATACCGTTTCTGCTCGAAGCGCTGGACTATCAGTTCGTCGGCAATCGTGTCGCCGAAGAGCGGCCCGATCTCGACCGCCTGCCGTCGGAGTTTTTCGCGCGCAATGTCTATGGCTGTTACTGGTTTGAGCAGGTCGCACCGCGCCGGCTGATCGACAAGGTTGGCGTCGACAATATTCTGTTCGAGACCGACTTCCCCCATCCGACCTCGATCTATGGCGACGATGTGCATAAGTGCATCGCGACTGGCTTGGCCGAATGCAGTGCCGAAGTCCGCCGCAAGATCCTGTGGAGCAATGCGCAGCAGCTCTACAAGGTGGTGGCACCGGGCGCGGCAGATCTGGCACGGGCCTGACAAACGAGCGGACGATGAAGCAAGGATTCGTCAGCAGCGCCTGGGTCGAATTCCGCGAAACGCTGGCCCGCCACATCAAGGAGCTGACGCGCTCTAATGTCGAACGTTACAGCGTCGAATGGTTCTTTCTGCGTTATCTGTGGCGCATAGCGACACTTGCCGAAGCTACGCCCGATGCCCGCGAGGTGAGCGGCGCCATGCGTGGCCTGACGCGTTTCTATGTGGATTGCCTTGCGCAGAACCCGGCGCTCACTGAGCGCTTCGAAGCGGTGCTCGCCGCCCATCGCCACGCGCTGCGCGCCGAGCAGTCGGCGCCCTGAGCGCGCCACGGTCGGTCAGACGGCGATGCGCGCTGGTGTCAGGTGTGGGCGCCGGTTTCTTCAATACGGACTCACACACACAAGGCTGTCGGCGGCACCGGCGTTACAATGGCCCATGACTCGCATCCTCGCCCATTACCAGGTCGGCGGCCCCGCCGCCGGCATCGAAGCACGGGCTGCTGCGCTGGCTCTGGAACAAAGCATCGAGATGCCACTGACAGCGGTGACCAGCCGCTATGTACGGGAGCAGGTGGTAGCGAGGGTCGAGCGCATCGAACCGCTAGGCGCGCAAGATCATCAAGTCACACTGGCTATCGCCACGGCGACCGTCGGTCGCGACATCGGCCAACTCATGAATATGCTGTTCGGCAATTGCTCCTTGCAGGACGATGTGCGCTTGCTCGATGTCGAACTGCCCCCCGCGCTGGTCGCTCACTGGCCTGGTCCGCGCTTCGGCCTGGCCGGCATTCGCAGCCTGCTCGGCGCCGGCCCGCGCGCACTGACCATGACCGCGCTCAAGCCCCAGGGCCTGCCGCCGGCCGAGCTCGCGGCGCTGGCCGCGACCTTTGCCCACGCCGGGCTAGACATCATCAAAGACGACCACGGCATCGCCGATCAGGATTACGCGCCCTTCGCCGCCCGGGTCAGCGCCTGCCAGCGCGCGGTGGCCAAGGCCAACGCCGCGAGCGGCGGACACAGTGTCTACGCGCCGACGCTGTCGGGTGGTCCGCGCCAACTGGCCGTGCAGGCGCGCATCGTGCGCGAAGAAGGCCTGCACATGGTGCTGGCCTGTCCGATGTTGATGGGCCTGCCGGTGTTCGACGAACTGCTGCGTCACGACCTCGACTGCGCGGTACTCGCCCATCCGGCACTGGGCGGCGCAACCCGCATCGCGCCGGCACTATTGTTCGGCCGCATTTTCCGTCTGCTCGGCGCCGACGCCACGGTGTTTCCCAATCATGGTGGTCGTTTCAGTTACAGCCCGGCAACCTGCACGGCGCTGGCACACGCGGCACGAGCGCCCTGGCATGGCCTGCGCGCCTGCGCACCGGTGCCGGCCGGCGGCATGAACGTCGAACGCGTCGATGAGATGCTCGCGTTCTACGGACACGACGTCATCCTGCTGATCGGCGGTGCCCTGTTGGCGGCCGGCGACGCGCTGCCACAACGCGCCCGCGAATTTGTCGCCCGCGTCCATCAGGCGGGGTTTGCAAACGAGGCTAATCAATCATGAGCAAAGATCATCACCGCCGCCACGACGGCCAGTTCCGCTGGCACAACGTCGAGGTTCTCGCCTACAAGCATAGCGGCGAGGCACCCTTCAAGGATGTCACCCGTCAGGTCTTGTTCGACGATCCCGAGCTGGCCTGCCAATTGCGCTATTTCGAAATCGCCCCCGGCGGCCACACCACCCTCGAGCGTCACGCCCACGTGCATGGGGTGATGGTGGTGCGCGGTCATGGTCGCGTGCTGATCGGTGAGGTTATCCACCAGCTGTCGCAGAACGACTTGGTGAAAGTGCCGCCGCTGACCTGGCATCAGTTCCGCGCCGCAGCGGACGCGCCCTTAGGGTTCCTGTGTCTGGTGAACGCCGATCGCGATCGGCCGCAGTTGCCGCAGGCGGAGGACCTCGCGGCGCTGCGCAGCGAGCCCGCGCGCCGCGAATTTATACGCACATAGCCGCTGTGGGGGGGGGCATGGGTGGGGAATTGAAAGGCGGGGGGGGGCGGGACGCCCGGGGTTGATTGTGAGGGTGTG
>JANMJF010000767.1:0-5210 GCA_031371245.1 Pseudomonadota bacterium
CCATCGATTGTCCGCCGCCGGCGCCGAAGATGTGTTCCGCGTGGCCACAACTGGTGCAGATGTGCACGCTCATGTTCTCGACGATGCCGAGCACCGGCACATTGACCTTCTCAAACATTTTGAGGGCCTTGCGCGCGTCGAGCAGGGCGATGTCCTGGGGCGTGGTCACGATCACCGCGCCCGAGACCGGGATCTTCTGGCACAGGGTGAGCTGAATGTCACCGGTACCGGGCGGCAGATCGATGACCAGGTAGTCGAGATTGTGCCAGTTGGTATCGGACAGCAGTTGTTCCAGCGCGCCGGTGACCATCGGTCCGCGCCAGATCATCGGTGTGTCTTCCTCGATCAGGTTGCCGATCGAAATAGTCTGCAGGCCATAACTGATACGCGGCTCCATGGATTTACCATCGCGGCTCTCGGGCCGGCCGCCGCTGGCCAGCATGCGGGTCTGGCTCGGGCCATAGATGTCGGCGTCGAGCACGCCGACCTTGCCACCTTCCTGCTGAAGCGCGATGGCGAGATTGGCGGCGGTGGTCGACTTGCCGACACCGCCCTTGCCGGACGCGATGGCGATGATGTTACGGATCTGCGGCAGCGGTTTAGTGCCCTTCTGCACTTCCCGCGTGACGATTTTCGAGCTGATCGCAAAACCCGCTTCGAGGCCCTGGGCTTGCAGCACCTGGCGCAGGCGTGTCTCAAGTTCGGCACCATAACGCGCGACGGGGAAACCAAGCTCGATCTTGATCTGTGGCGGTGAACTCGCTGTATCGATGGCGAGTATCGCACCGGCGGTGATCAGATCCTGGCCGAGGTAGGGGTCGATGTCGGTGCCGAGTGCGGCGCGGATGTTTTCTTCTGTGTGGTTCATGGCACTGTATTCGCTAGTCGCTGTGATTCTACACCAATGGCCGCGCCCGCCGTCGCTGCCTATAATTCCCGACCTGAATCCCTGCGAATCGAGAGGCTATGACCGTCACCCGCCAGATCCTGGTCACCAGTGCACTACCCTACGCGAATGGTCCGATCCACATCGGACACCTGGTCGAATACATCCAGACCGATATCTGGGTGCGCTTTCAAAAGCTGCGCGGCAACGAGTGCCATTACGTCTGTGCCGATGACGCCCACGGCACACCGATCATGCTGCGCGCCGAACAGGAAGGCGTGACACCGGAGCAGTTGATCGCTCGCATCGGTGCGGCCCATCAGCGCGACTTCGCCGATTTCGCCATCGCTTTCGACAACTACTACTCGACCCATTCGCCTGAAAATCGCGCGATCGCCGCGACCATTTATGGCCGGCTGCACGATGGCGGATACATCGTCAAGCGCACCATCCGCCAGGCTTTCGACCCGCTCAAGCAGATGTTCCTGCCGGACCGCTTTATCCGTGGCACCTGTCCGCGCTGTCGCTCAGCCGACCAATACGGCGATTCCTGCGAGGTCTGTGGTGCGACCTATGCGCCTACCGATTTGATCGACGCTGTGTCGGCCCTGTCTGGCGTGACACCTGAACTCAAGGAATCGGAGCACCTGTTTTTCCGGCTGGGCGCATTTGAAGACGTGCTGCGTCAGTGGCTGCGCGACAACGCCTTGCAGAGCGGCATTGTCAACAAGCTCAATGAATGGTTCGAAGCGGGTTTGCAAGATTGGGATATCTCGCGCGACGCACCCTATTTCGGTTTCGAGATCCCCGATCACCCCGGCAAGTATTTCTATGTGTGGCTGGATGCGCCGATCGGCTACTTCGCGAGCTTCAAGAATCTGTGCGCGCGCAGCGGGCTGGATTTCGACCATTTTGTTGCACGTGACAGCCCGACCGAGCTCTATCACTTCATCGGCAAAGACATCATGTATTTCCATACATTGTTCTGGCCGGCGATGTTGCATGGCGCCGGCTTCCGTCTGCCAACCAATGTTTTCGTGCACGGCTTTTTGACCGTCGATGGTCTCAAGATGTCGAAGTCGCGCGGCACCTTCATCACGGCGCGCACCTATCTTGATCATCTGAATCCGGAGTACTTGCGCTATTATTTTGCGGCCAAACTCGGCGCGGCCATTGAGGACATCGATCTCAATTTCGAAGACTTCGAACTCCGGGTAAATGCCGACCTGGTCGGTAAGATAGTCAACATCGCAAGCCGCTGCGCGGGTTTCATCACTAAGCGCTTCGATGGCACTTTGGCCCAGCAACTCGACGACCACAGCTTGATTGCCGAGCTGCAGGCGGCCGCCGAGCCGCTGGCTGTCTGTTATGAGGCGCGCGAATTCAGCCGCGCGATGCGCGACATCATGGCGCTCGCCGATCGCGCCAATCAGTACATCGACCGGCGTGCGCCGTGGGTCATCGCCAAGGATGCGACACGTGATGCCGAGCTGCAGGCGGTGTGCAGCATGGGTATCTTCGCGTTCCGTATCCTGCTCATCTATCTCAAGCCGGTGTTGCCGGGCACCGCGAGCCGCGCCGAGGCATTCCTGGGCAGCGGTGAATTGTTGTGGCAGGACGCGCAGAACGTGCCGTTTGGCGCACGCATCAATAAATTCGAGCCGCTCATGCAGCGGGTCGAGCGGGAGAAAATCCAACTCATGATCGATGCAAGCAAAGAAGGACAGCCGGCCAATCCGGTCGCTGCGGTCGTGGCTGAGCCAGCCGGCGCCGCGCAGATCAGCATCGAGGACTTTGCCAAAATTGATCTGCGCATCGCACGGGTCGTCGATGCCAAAGCGGTCGAAGGCGCAGACAAGCTGGTGCAATTGACGCTCGATATCGGCACCGAGCAGCGCCAGGTGTTTGCCGGCATCAAGGCCGCCTATACACCGGCAGCGCTGATCGGTCGTCACGTCGTGATGGTCGCTAATCTCGCGCCACGTAAGATGCGTTTCGGCGTGTCCGAAGGCATGGTACTGGCGGCCGGACCGGGCGGCGCGGATATTTTTCTGCTCAACGTCGATGCCGGCGCCGAGCCTGGCCAGCGGGTCAAATAGGTCGCCAACGCGGACATGGACCGGCAGTCGACGACGGCGGTGCTTGCGGCCCTGGTCGCGGTGACTGACGCCTTGCTGCCGCAGACCCAGTGCCAGCGCTGCGGCTATGGCGGCTGCCGCCCTTATGCCGAGGCGCTGGTCATGCAAGGCGTATCCCCAGCACTGTGTCCGCCTGGCGGCGAAGCCACACGTCAGAGTCTCGCCGCGCTTCTGGGTCGCGATGACGAGGCAGCGCCGTTGCTGAGCGAGCCATCGTGCCTGGCCTTGATCCGTGAGCGCGATTGCATCGGCTGCACGCAATGTCTGGACGCCTGTCCGGTCGACGCCATCATCGGTGCGGCCGGCCGTATGCATACCGTGTTCGCCGCCTGGTGTACCGGTTGCGCATTGTGCGTGCCGGTTTGTCCGACCGATTGCATAGAGATGCCGGCAAGTGCGCTGCTTGGCCCGTCGGCGCGCGAGAATCTGGCGCGTTACGAACGGCGCAGCGCGCGCCTGGCGGGTCGCCAGGCCGTGCGTCGTGCACCGCAACTCGTGGCCCTTGAAACTGACGGCGAGCGTTTGCAGGTGGCGGTGCAGGCGGCAGTCGCGCGCCAGCGCCAGCGTGAGCGCGACCGCGACCGTGGCGCGTCGTGAACAAGGCCAGCAAGGCGGAATTCTTTCGCCGTCTGGCGCAACGGGATCCGGCGCCAACTACCGAGTTGTGTTACGCCACACCCTTCCAGTTGCTCATCGCTGTCATTCTCTCGGCGCAGGCAACCGACGTCAGCGTTAACAAGGCCACTGCCACCCTTTACGCTGTGGCGCCCGACGCTAGCGCGATGCTGGCCCTGGGCGTGAGCGGTTTGAAGGCGCACATCCGCACCATCGGTTTGTTCAACACCAAGGCCGAGAATGTCATCAAGACCTGTCGCATCCTGCTTGAGCGTTACGCCGGTGAAGTGCCGCGCGAGCGCGTCGCCCTGGAGGCCTTGCCGGGGGTGGGACGCAAGACCGCCAATGTGGTTTTGAACGTTGCCTTTGGTGAACCAACCATTGCCGTCGACACCCATATTTTCCGCGTCGGCAATCGTACCCGACTGGCGCCGGGCAAGACGCCGCTGGCAGTCGAACAAGGTCTGCTGCGCGCGGTGCCGAGTGAATTCCAACAGCACGCCCATCACTGGCTGATCCTGCACGGGCGCTATGTGTGCACGGCGCGCAATCCCCATTGCGGACAATGCGCAGTGGCTGATCTGTGCGAGTGGCGCGACAAGCGGCATCACCTCGACGATTGATTCGCCGCTGGCCGGCTTACGCTGTTAGAGTGCCCGCCATGTTCGTTGAATCACGCGATCAGTCCCGGCAGTTCTTTTTTACGGTGTGGGAGAAGCTGTCCCGTGGCGAGGCACTGTCGCCGCTCGAAGCCTTGATCGCAGACGTGATCCGCGCGCACCCTGAATACCATCGAGTACTGGGCCAGGGCGAAGGCGGACTGGAACACGATTATAGTGAGCGCGACACCAACCCCTTCCTGCACATGGGGCTGCATGTCGCGCTCATCGAACAATTGCAGACCGACAGGCCGGCCGGGATCATGGCTTTGTATCGTCAATTGCGAGTGCAGGAAAGCGACGACGTGCATGGTCTTGAGCATCGTCTGATGGAAATCCTGGCGGCGGTGTTGTGGGCCGCCAATCAGCGCGGTGCCATGCCCGATGAGCACGACTATCTCGTGCGCCTGCGCGCACTGCTGCGATGAACGAGGGCGCACCGGCCGTATTGCGCGGTGTGCCGGATCAAGCCGCTACTTTTCTCGCCGAGCTCAGCCAGGATTTCGCCAGCTCGCTCGATATCGGCGAGACCCTCAAACACGCCATTGATCGTTTCATGGTCTATCTCGACGCCGAGGCCGCTTCGATTTTTCTGCTCGAAGACGATGGCAGCGCGCTGACTTGTCGCGAATGTGCCGGCCCGGTTGACATCCGCGGCCTGCGGCTGGCGCCTGGACAGGGCATCGTGGGCCAGACTGTCGCGCGCAACGAGGCGAAGATCGTGCGTGACGTCGCGCGCGAGCCGAGTTTCGCCGGGACGGTTGACGCACATACCGGCTTTGCAACCCGGTCCATCTTGTGCGTGCCGCTCGCCGTCCGTGGCCGTTGTCTGGGCGCGCTTGAACTGCTCAACAAACGTGGCGGCGATGGCTTGTTTGAAGTGAACGATCTGCAGCTCGCCACTATCGTCGC
>JANMJF010000385.1:0-2220 GCA_031371245.1 Pseudomonadota bacterium
GCCATCCGTAACAACGCCCGTGCCCGCAGCGCCGATGCTGCCGTCCTACTCCATCCCGGCATTCCCGATGATGCCCGCCATGCCGGCGATGCCGGCTTTCAATCCCTTGTCGGTGTCGGCGGGTGCGACACCCGTGCCGGATTACGCGGTGGATAAGGATGTGCTCTCCGCGCGCGCCGAACTGCGGGAAAGTGTTTTGCCACCGGCACCTCCGCTACCACCGGCACCACAGGTCGGCTATACGATGCCTGGCACCAACGTCGATGAAACCTCCGGTATCAAATACCGTTGCGATGGTTATCGCCGCGTTGCGCGGGCCAAGCCCTAGGTTCATTGCGCATGGATGCTTATCGTCGCCTCACTTCCGGTCAGAGCAGGCCAGCGGCGGCCCGCTCGCTACTTGATCCGATCCGCGATCTCGGCTTTGAGCAGGAGGTGCAGGCGCTGCGGGATTTCCTTTACGAATGGGTGCAGCGTTCCGATGCCGAAATACGCCCCTTTCTGGAATGGCAGTTCGGTGAGGGTTCGAAGTATTTCCGGCCGCTGGCGACCTTTGCCGTTCACATGGCCAAGTACGGCACGCGGCCAACGCGCGAATGCATCATCGCGGCCGCAGTGGTGGAGATGATGCACAACATGTCCCTGGTGGTGGACGATATCCTCGACGAATCGGAATTCCGTCGCAGCAAGCGCACCCTGCATGCGCAATTCGGTCCGCTGCCGGGCTTGATGACTTCCGGCATTATCGTCGCCGATGCTTTCGACATCGCCAGGAATAATCCCTATCTGGTTGCGAGCTTGGCAGAGCTGGTGCGACGTTTGGGGGTGGCCGAGTGTCGCCAATGGCGCACGCGTCGGCGGCCGGCCAACATCAAGGATTGGTATCAGATTGCCGGTGAAGACACCGGCACCATGTTTGAGATCTGCGCCTGTGTCGCGCTCGGCAACGAAGAAATGCGTCGCTTCGGGCGCTTGCTTGGCACGCTCTATCACGGCTGCGACGATGTCAGCGACGTACTCGGCAGCGCGGCGCTGGGTGGTGGTGGGGTGGAAGACATGCGCGACGGCATTCTCACCTTGCCGATGTCCATCGCGATCCAGAACCCGGCGACCCTGGCGGCCTTCGTGCGCGGCGCGCCGCAGGATCTGACCTTGCTCTCTAATGCGGTGCGCATGGTGTTGCCGGCGGCGACCGCAGAACTCGATCGCATCGCGAGCGAAGCGCGCGCCGAAGCAGCGCGCATCTGCCCCTACACCCAGGGCTTGAATGCCTTGATCGACCACACCCGTGGACTCGCTGGACAATGACGTGGGAGTGCGGCGCAGCCGCCCCGCGCCAAGCAACGCGCTAAGCCTGCCATGGCCCGCCCGCATGTAGTCGTCATCGGTGGTGGTGTCGCGGGCATGACCGCCGCGCTCGAATTGAGCGGCGGCGCCTGCGATGTCACCTTGCTCGAAGCGCGTTCCGAACTCGGCGGCAAGCTCGGTGGCACGGATGTCGGTGGGCGGGTGCACGAGCACGGCTATCATTTTTTCGCCGACTATTGTGTGAACCTGCTCGAACTCTTCGAGCGGCTTGGTCTGAGCAGCGAGCTGGAAGCGCGCGAGGCGGTGAAGTTTCTCCGACGCGGGCAGTTCCCGGCCATGCGCGAAATGCGCAACCCGGCCTCAGACCGTTACTTCTGGCACAACGCCTACAACGGCCCGGTGGAATGGCCGCACTACGTGCTTTACGCCTATTCGGTAATGGATCTATTGCTGGCTGAATTTCAGGAATCGGATTTTCTGGATCTGGTCAGCGTCAACAGCTATCTCGCCAGCAAGCCCTATATGACGGTCGATGCGGCGCTGCTGCACCAGCAGTCGTTGTTGAAGACCTTATCGCTGGCGAGCTATCGCACCGCCATTTCGTCCTATCAGCGCGGTATGCGGTATCCGATGGCCTATCCCGAGCCGATGATGCGGGTGATGACGAAGAACTCTCTGGATGGCTTCATTCGTCCCTTCGAAGCCCATCTGCGTGCGCGTGGTGTGCAGATTTTCCGCGACACTAAGGTCGAGCGCGTTGTGCTCAAAGAGCGTGGCGGCGAAGTGTGCACAAATCGTCCGGTGTCCCTGGGGAGTGGTGACACGGGCAGGACGGTACTCCCCTATGACGCCTTGGTGCTGGCCGTACCCATCGAGCAGCTCTCGGCCTTGCTCGACGACGCGCTGTTCGCC
>JANMJF010000386.1:0-3464 GCA_031371245.1 Pseudomonadota bacterium
TGGGGTGCGCAAGTTCGTCAATGTGCGCGACCTGGACATTGACCTGATCGATCGCATCAACCCCTTCGATGCCGCCTATGCGGTGTTGGCGAAAGCGATGGATGAGAAATCGCTGCGCCAGGTACAGGCCAGCATTGCGGCCAAGAAGGTCAGCATCGCCGAAGACGAAGCCCGCGAGCTGGCAAAACGCGCCTTGCAGTTCAAGCATGAGCGCGGCCGATTGCCAGACATCAACTCCGCTGATGCATGGGAAAAACGGATGGCCGAAGGCGTGGCTGCGCTCGGGCGTTACCGTGCGCAGGCCAAGGCGGCCGACGCGCGAGGACAATCCAGCAATGGCTGAGATGGACGATGACGAGCTGCTGAAAGCGCTGGGTGTAGAAGCCGCGCCACTCAAGGCCTCCCACCGCACCCCGCGCGAGGAACGTATCATCGCGGGCTTCGAGGACATCCTGCGACTTCATCAAACTCACGGTCGCGCCCCGCTGCAGGGCGAGGGCCGCGACATCTTTGAGCGCTTGTATGCCGTGCGCCTGGACCAGATTCGCAGGTTGCCCGAAGCGCAAACGCTGCTGCTTGGCCTGGATGGCCCCGGCCTATTGTCTGGCGCGGCAGTGGCCTCGGCAGACGTGGATGAGCTGGACGAAGATGCCTTGCTGGCTGAACTGGGCATGGGTGATGACACCACCGACCACAACGACATCACCGTGCTGCGTCATGTGCGTTCCAGTGTTGAAAAGCGTGCGGCGGAGGACATTGCCGACCGCACGTCGTGTGCGGACTTTGAGAGGTTCCAAGCGCTGTTCGAGTTGGTCGAACGGGATCTGAAATCGGGTGTGCGCAAAGCGCTACGGTTCGGCCGCGATACCAGCATAACCAACGGCAACTACTTCATCGTTGGCGGGCAGCTCGCGTATGTGGCCGAGATTGGTGACACCATCAGGGCGCCGAACGGCGAAAGCGATGCGCGTCTGCGCGTCATCTATGCCAACGGCACTGAAAGCAACCTGCTGCGCCGCTCGCTACAGCGGGCGCTCTACAAGGACGACCTCGGCCGCCGCCTTTCCGACCCGGACATGGGGCCGCTGTTTGGCGATGAATCTGAGCCCGACGACATTGGATCCGGAACCATCTATGTGTTGCGTAGCCAGTCCAGCCATCCATTCGTGGAGCCGGGGTCGTTACACTACCTCGACTGCATAAACGCCGCACAGGAGCAAGACAACATGACGCTGACAATACGATTGCTCGCCACCCTGGCGCTGCTGACCAGCGCGTCGGCCTGGTGTGCCAGCACCGCGTTCAGTGACAGCTATGCCGGCGCCGGCGGCGCTGGCACCTGCGATACCAACTACGCCATCACCGGTCTCATGCCCGACGATCAAGCGTTGCATCCGATCTTCGTCTACCTGGTCGGCACCACAGAAGCTTATGACAACGGCCAGGCCATGGCTGCCATCACACGCATGGCCCAAGCAGGATTCGTCGCCGCGTCGGTGCAATATCGCAGCGAGGTATTCGGCACCTGCGCCGAGATCGCGAAGAAGGCGGCCTGCATCTTCAAACCGAAAGTTTCAGGTAGCGCGATAGGCAAACTGTGCGCGCGCGGCGACTGCGGCAAGGGCATCGTCGTCAGTGGTTTCAGTCAAGGCGCGATCGCGGCAATCCTGGCCAAGAACACTGACAAACGCGTGAAAGCGGTCTACGGCATGGGCGCGCTGGCCAGCTACGCCACCTACAACCTCGCGAGCTGTATGAATAATCGCAAGCATGTGCTGCCCAGCAGTAATCTGCGCATCGTCAATGGCGAGAAAGATCAGTTCGCGGGCGGTGTTGCCAGCCAGGTACGCACGAGTTCTCAAGCAGTGACTGGCAAGATCTGCGGACCCAACGCGACTTCGTGTCTCAATAACAATGGCAGCGGCTGGATCATGGTGCGCAATTCCGAGGTGCGCGACCGCTCAGCCGATCACTGCTATCAGCGCGCGGCGAAGGACTGTTTTGGCAATCCCAACGCGCTTGACGCAAATTGGCGCGCGGGTAAGGCCAACTGGACTCTGCCGGCCAACCTCAAGTGGCTCAGGACTTTCGTTTCGCCCTGAGCGATGGGTCCCGAGCAAGGGCGCGCGCATTAACCAATGCGCGCCCGCACCGCAGGCACCACTTCGCGTATCAATCGCTCAAGGCTGGCGTTCATGACTTGCGGATGCAATCCCGGTGGCGCCGCCCAGGTGACTAGATCCGTAATGCCAAAATCATTGATGAACTCGACGATGGTATCGACGCAGGTTTGCACGTTGCCGACTATCCAGTTCTGCGGCACCCGATTGCTGGCGCCAAAACCTTCGCCACTCTCGGCAAAGAAGCGCTGATAAATTTGCATGCGGTAGCGCTCTGATTCCCGCACGGCGGGCCAGTCCCGTTCCATATCGTCGGTCACCAGCACGCTACGGATGATGCCGACACGATAGTCTGCGACGGCCTGCTTGGCCGTGCCTAGCGTTTCACGCCAGACGTCGAGCGTCTGGGTGCTGTCGCCCTGCGGCAGCAGGTGACAACCGAAGCGCGCGGCCCGCAACGCACCGGCGCGCGACATCGCCGCGACCCACAGCGGCGGTCCACCGGCTTGCACGTAAGCCGGGGTGATGCGCACATCGTTGAACTCGTAACGTTTGCCCTTGAAGCTGAAACGTTCCCCGCTAAAGCACAAGCGCAAGACCTCAATGGCTTCGTCCGACATCGACACCCGTCGTGCCACCGGCAAGCCGAAGCTATGAAATTCATGGGGCGCGTAGCCAAGACCGACACCGATTTCGACACGTCCATTGGAAAGGTTATCGAGCACCGCCAGATCTTCGGCCAGCCGCACCGGATTATTGAATGGCAGCAGACACACATCCGACGAAAACCGTACACGCCGAGTACGTGCCGCAGCGGCGGCGGCGACCGGGATCCAGCTTGGCAGGTAACCGTCTGCGACGAAGTGATGCTCGGTAAACCAGATCAGATCGAAGCCGACCTCGTCGGCCCATGCGATCTGGTCCATGACCGCCGCGTAAAGACTCGGCATGGAAATACCGGAGTCGAGCGGATTGCGAAAGTCATAACAAAGGCCAATGCGGAAATCGGGCATGTCGCACTCCTGATGACAGCACGCGGTGTATTCAATGGCGCGACTGCGCCGCGCTTCACGCCAGCTTGAACCCTTCGTAGCCCTTCGCCGCGACTTCGCTGCACTTCGCTTCGTAGCGTGGGAAACCGCCGACATAGGGCAGAAACACACGCGGCTTACCGGGAATATTGGCCCCGACATACCAAGAGTTGCAGCCCTGCATGAGCGTCCTGGCAGCCACCGTGTTGACGTGCTCCACCCAGGCGTCTTCCGCCTCGCGAGCGGCCTCGATGCGCGTTGCACCCTGCCTACCGAGCCAGTCTATGCACTCGGCTATCCACTCGACATGATG
>JANMJF010000443.1:0-3263 GCA_031371245.1 Pseudomonadota bacterium
GACGAGATCCAGAGATAGCCAATTCCAGCGGAAAATCCCATATTTCTCGATGTTTCGTGTGTGCCAAGGGATGGCAACTTCCACCTGAATCCGATATTTGTTTGTGTGCCCAAGTGTGTACCCAATGCTAGAAACTGGGTCCGTCTTGGGTACACACATCGGAGCTGATCGCATGGGAAAGCTCACGGAGCTGGAGATCCGAAATTTAATCAAAGCCGGTGAACGTTTCGATGGCTACAGCGATGGCGACGGTCTGTATCTGGGCTACCGCATCGACCATGGCCGCGGATGTCATGCGCTGGACCAAGCGCATGTTGGACTATGCCGTTAAGCGCGAGATGGTTCCCTACAACCCTGCGGCGTTCGATCCATCTGACGCGGGCGGTAAAGATGAATCCCGCACCAGTCTCGGCGGAGAACACGCCGGCGCTTGGCCAGCCCGTGACCAATGCATGTGCAAGTGCTTCCGGTGTCCCTTGCAGTTCCCGCAGCGCTCAGGCGTTCGGGACGGGCAGAAACACTTTCCTGACCTGCGATGGGTTGTAGGCGAAGGTGGCCTTCCAGCAGCGGGGCGTGAGGGCCGCGACGTCGTGGCCTTGGTGGATGGAGAGATCCGCTGCTGGACATCGACCAGCTTGGTGTAGGGAACGATACCGCTTTCGCATCAAACCGCCGAGATCTTTTCCCAGTACAAAGTCCGTTGCTCGACGCCTTCTTCGTGCACACGTTTCGGCGGTCGCAGCACCATCAGGTCTCTTTCGGTCGTTACATCCCGTACTTGCTCGGATCCCAGTCGAATCGCCGACGTAGAGGCGTCGACCTTCGTGATCAGTTGCTTGCCGTCAAAGGTGTAATTGCCGCAGTACGAATTGTATTCCCGCACCTCGCCTTCGCGCAGCGCAGGACGGCCGTCGCACAACACGGCCATCATCCGTCCATCGGCATTGAACGATAGAAGGCCCATTGCTTGTGCGCCACCATAAGGAGGCGGTAGCGGTTCGCCATCGCCATCCACGGCCTCAGCACGCACAAGCCGCCAGGTTCCAACGATTGAGATGCTCATCTGTCTCTGTCCTTTTCGAAACGTTTGCTGCGACCGAAACCAGTCTCTATAGAGTGCACGCGGCAAGAACGATCGTCGTGACGGTACGCATGATCGAGAGATCCTATGCGAGGCGCAGCGGCAGCACGCGCAGCCGTTGCTTGGTGAGCGCAAACACCGCGTTCGCGACGGCAGGCGCAACGAGCGCGGTCGCCGGTTCGCCGATGCCACCCATCTTTGCGTCGCTGTGGACCACGTGAACACCGATCGTCGGCATCTCGGACATTCGCAGCACGGGATAGTCGTGGAAGTTGCTTGCGACGACCTTGCCGCCCTCGATGGTCAGCCTCGGTGCCGATCACCTGCCAGTCTTGCGGCTCCTTGAGCGTCACCGTCTGCGGCAGCGGCAGCTTCATCGCCGCCTCGGCGACTTCGCCATACGTCAGTCGCTGGTCACCGAAGGTGATGATGCCGCGCGTCGCAGTGAGTATGGCCGGCGTGGTCTTCCATCGCGTCGCGGCGGCGCGCAGGAGTAGCACCTTTGCCGTTGCGCCGACATTGCGATAGCGGTCGAACTCGCTGAGTGTCGACGTCGAGCCGGCGGTCATCTGGAAGCCCATGAAGGGGTGCGCGTACACCGGCGCCGCAGGTGCATGTTCGCAGCGGATCTTCGACCAGTCACAGTCAAGCTCCTCTGCAATCAGCATCGCGAGGCCAGTCCAGATCCCCTGACCCATCTCCGAGTGCGCGAGCAGCACGGTGACCGCTTCGTCATTGCCAATCCGCAGGAACGCGTTCGGCGACGGCAACGGTGATGCGGTCATGGGCGCGGCGCGCAGGCCATTCGGCACGTAGAAGCTGATCATCAGCCCGGTCGTGCCTGCCACCGTACTGGCGAGGAACTCTCGGCGCGAGATGGTCATTTCGCACCTCGCTGCAAGCGTGCGGCGAGATGGCCAGCGTCGCGCACGCGCGCGTAAGTTCCGCAGCGGCAGATGTTGCCCACCAGCGCGGCGTCGATGTCGGCGTCCGTCGGATCGGTGTTCTTGTCGAGCAAGGCCACCGCCGTCATGATCTGACCGGACTGACAGTAGCCGCACTGCACGACATCCGCCTCGGCCCAGGCGCGCTGTACCGGGTGCGAACCGTCCGGCGACAGCCCCTCGATCGTCGTCACCTTGCGCGCGCCGACGCTCGCGGCAGGCGTGACGCAGGCGCGCACGGGATTACCGTCGAGATGCACCGTACACGCCCCACACTGCGCGATTCCGCAGCCGTACTTCGTCCCGCTCAGTTGCAGAAGATCATGCAAGACCCACAACAGCGGCATGTCGCCACTGGCGTCCACCTCGCGGAGCGCGCCATTGATGTCGAGTTTCATGCCGATGTCACTCCGCTCGTGATGGTCTCAGGGGTGCCCGCCTTTCGGGGTAAGCCAAAGAGCGAATGTCCATTCATACGTTGACGGCCTGGCAGCCCAGTTTGATACTTTAGTTGCCGCATTGGAATTCGTCTTGGATGTCTTTCGAGGTATCAAAACGTGGGAAAAATTCTAAGTTCTGCCGCCCGGCAGCAATACAAAGAAGAAGGCTACTACTATCCGCTCGATGTTCTAACGCCGGCAGAGGCGGCGGACAGCCGCGCTCGCATTGAAGCCATTGAGCGTGAGCGAGGGCATCCGACGACCGGTTCCGAGCGCAGCAAGAGCCACGTCCTATACCCGTGGATCGACAACTTGATTCGACATCCGAAGATTCTCGATGCGATCGAGGACATCATCGGGCCGGATATTTTGTGCTGGAACACTGTGTGGTGGATTAAGGAGCCATTGAGCGAGGAGTTCGTTTCATGGCATCAGGATCGGCTCTACCTTGGGCTCGACACCGATGAGTTCGTGACTGCTTGGCTGGCACTCTCGCCGTCAACGATAGAAAGTGGCTGTGTGCGAATCCTTCCGCGCAGTCATAAAAACGAAATTCTTCCGCACCGTGACGAATTCAAAGAGCACAATATGCTGTCGCGCGGTCAAGAGATTGCTGTGGATATTGATGAGGCGAAAGCCGTCTCCATGCAGCTGGCTCCCGGACAAATCTCATTGCATAACGTCCGACTTGCCCACGCCTCGAATCCCAATCGCTCTGCCGACCGACGGGTTGGCCTATCGATGCATTTTATCCCGCCGTCGACCCGCCAGGTCGCCATGGAATGGGATAGTGCAACA
>JANMJF010000452.1:0-3729 GCA_031371245.1 Pseudomonadota bacterium
GCCGCTGTGAGCAGTCTGAAAGGCGGATTCAAAGCGCCGCGCTGAGGCGCTTGATGTCATGGTTGAGGATCTTATCGTTCTCACTGTAGTCGATCGGGCAGTCGATCAAGTGAACACCTTCACCGGCCAGGCACGTGGCCAGCAGCGGCCCAAGTTCGGCGGCTGACGCGACGCGATGTCCATGGCCGCCATAACTTTCGACATAACGCACAAAATCCGGGTTGCCATAGGTCAAACCCCAATCGTCGAAGCCCATATTGGCCTGTTTCCAGCGGATCATGCCGTAGGCGTCGTCGCGCAGAATGACGATCACCAGATGCATTTTCAGTCGTACCGCTGTTTCGAGTTCCTGACTGTTCATCATGAAGCCACCATCGCCGCAGATGGCCATGATCTTGCGCTGCGGATGCACGAGTCGCGCCGCCATCGCCGACGGCAGGCCGGCGCCCATCGTCGCCAGGGCGTTGTCGAGCAACACCGAGTTCGGCACATGCGCCTTGTAATTGCGTGCGAACCACAGTTTGTACACACCGTTGTCCAGCGCAATGATGCCATCGGACGGCATCGCTTTGCGGACTTCCGCGACCAGCCGCTGGGGGTAGATAGGGAATCGATCATCGTCGGCACCAACTAGCAGATTGGCCTCTGCCGCGCGCCGTATCATATCGATGCGGCTGAAATCCCAGTGCGCCAATGGCGTGATGCCCTGCTTGATCTGCCAGATGGCGTTGGCGATGTCGCCGACGACCTCGATCTGCGGGAAATACACCGGGTCGACTTCGGCGGAACGAAAATTGACGTGGATGACATCCGGTCCGCCCGGTTTCATAAAGAAGGGCGGCTTTTCAATCACGTCGTGGCCAACGTTCACGATCACATCGGCGCTTTCGATGGCGCGATGCACGAAGTCACCGGCCGACAGCGCGGCGTTACCGACAAACTGCGGATGGCGTTCATCGATCACACCCTTGCCAAGCTGGGTGGTGACGAAGGGCATACCGGTGTGTTCAATGAGCTGCACCAGCATGCGCGAGGTGGTTTTTCGATTTGCGCCGGCACCGACGATGAGCACCGGTGTGCGGGCCTTGGCCAGACGCTGCACCGCGAGCCGGATGGTTTTGTCTTCCGGCACCGCGCGACGCACCATGCTGCGCGGGATCGGCAGGGTGTCGGTTTCTTCCTCGGCGATGTCCTCCGGAAATTCCAGATGCACCGCACCGGGCTTCTCTTCTTCGGCCACTCGAAAGGATTCGCGCACCCGTGAAGCGATGTTGTCGGCCGAGGCTATCTGGTGGGTGTACTTGGTAATCGGCCGCATCATGTCGACCACATCGATGATCTGGAAGCGCCCCTGCTTGGAGGATTTGATCGGCTTCTGACCGGTGATCATCATCATCGGCATGCCGCCGAGCTGGGCATAGGCCGCCGCCGTGACAAAATTGGTCGCGCCCGGACCGAGGGTCGCCAGGCACACGCCGGCGTGGCCCGTCAGTCGACCATAGGTCGCGGCCATGAAACCCGCCGCCTGTTCGTGGCGAGTAAGAATGAGCCGGATCTGACGGGAGCGTGACAGCGCGTCAAGGAAGGCCAGATTCTCCTCGCCTGGGATTCCGAAAATATATTCGACGCCTTCGAGTTCGAGGGCTTTGACGAAAAGCTCGGATGCATTCATTGAAGTTCCAGCTCAGGCTTGGGTCGCGTTGCGACGTTTTGGTTCGACGGGTTAGCCACTGGGGACTTCTATCGGCCAAACCGACGCCCGGCTGTTGCTCGCCGTACGGTGGCCCTGCGCAGTCGCTACTGCGCTTCAGCCGCGCTCTACCACCTTGATCGGTGCACCCCGGCCGATACCGAGACATTCTGCGGCGTTCTGTTCAGCGCGCGCGATCTCGAGCACCCCGAAGGAATTGATCAGCGCCAGCAGCTCGCCCGGCGCGACATCACCATAGGTGCGCCGAAACACAATGTCATGGCCGCCGGCCTGGATGAGCGGCTTGTGAAAGGCCTCGATGTCGGCACGTTCGATATTGGAGATGAGATTGCCGAAATGATCGGTGGTGATGACCACGCCTAGCAGTTGCTTGCCACGCCGTTCGGCGGGTTCGATGATCGATGGCACATAGTCGCTGGTCAGGGTGCCGATGCTGTGCGGCTCGAGTTGGCCAGCGGCCAGGCCCGCAGCGAGCGGCGCAAATACATCGCGTCCGTGGAACGTGGCGCTGACATCGGCCAGCGCATGGGCCTCAATGACTTCCTCGCGAAGGTAATAAACGCTGGCCTTGGAGCGGTCGATCACTTCGGCCAGCAGGCCGTTATCCGGTGCCAGAAAGGCATGCCCGTCGCCGATCGCGAGCAGCATGCTGCGATCGGTGCCGACACCCGGATCGACCACCGCCAGATGGACCGTGCCGGGCGGGAAGTAATGGTAGGATCGCGCAATCCAGAAGCCGGCCTCGGCCGGCCAGTGCACATAGGCCTCATGGGTAAGATCGATGATTCGAGCCGCCGGAAAGCGACTCACGATCACACCCTTCATAGTGCCGACAAATGGTCCACGATGGCCGAAGTCGGTAGTCACGGTGACGACGCCACTCGGCTTGAAATGTTTGCTCATGATGCCCCTATCGCGATCCGAATGCCGCGCGACCATTGTCGTGGCTGGCGCTGGCGCCACGCAATGACGTGCGCGCGGGCCAGCTAACTGCAATGCGCAGCGACGACCTGCGCACCGAGTGGGATGCCATTGCCTGCCCGGTGTGCGATGGCAATGAGTTTCGTCATCTGTTCGACAAGGCCGGCCAAGCCTTCGTGCGCTGCGCTGATTGCGGCCTCACCCTTATCAATCCGCGGCCGCCCCTCGCGCGCATTCGCGACCATTACGACGCCGCCTACAGCGCCGCCTACACGCGCAAGGCGCAGGCCAAGATCATCCGTGCACGCAAGCGCGTGGCGCGCATCGGTCGCGACGGCGGACGCTGGCTGGACGTTGGCTGTTCGGCTGGCTTCGTGGTCAAGGCCGCGCTTGAGGCCGGCTTTGAAGCCTGGGGCGTGGATATCGAGACCGACGGCATCGCCTATGGCCGCGACACCCTAGGTCTCGCGCGCCTGGCCTGCGGCGAGCTTGAGAGTCAACACTATCCCGACGCCCACTTCGACGTGATCTCGGCCTACGATGTCATCGAACACGTGCCGGACTTGAACCGTTTTGTCGCCGAACTCGCCCGCCTCCTTGCCCCGCAGGGCGTGCTCGATATCGGCACACCGGACATCGGTCACTGGCGCGTGCCACGCACGCTCGCGCGGTGGAACGAATTGAAGCCCTCCGAACATCTCTACTACTTCAATCGTAATACCCTGGGTCGCCTGCTCGCGCGCCACGGTCTGCACATCGTGCGCAAGCGCTGGGCGCTCAAACCGGCACTCAAGGTGCTGGTCGAACACACATGACCACCGCGCCCGTGGCATGATTGCGCCATCATGAGATCGTCGCTTACCAGCTCGCTGTTGGCGCCCAGCCGCAACAGTTCACCGCCGCGTGGCACGGTGCCGATCCGCGCGTTTTTCTTCGACACCTACGGCACGGTCTGCGATTTCTTCCAGCCTTTCAAACGCGCACTCACCCCGCTCGCCGCTCGCCAGGGCGTAGAGCGCGACACTGCGGCATTGGCTATCGCCTGGCGCAATGCCTATCTGCATTCGGTGCGCCGCCAGGTGGCCGACGGCTTGCCC
>JANMJF010000495.1:0-2055 GCA_031371245.1 Pseudomonadota bacterium
TGGGGTCTTCAATCGGTCCTTCATAAGCATCGGCCATGCCGATGCAGAAGGCCGGCATATTGTTCATGAAAAAGTTGGCGAAATGTTCGGCCGCTACCACCAGCAGCGCTTCAGCGCCGCTCGCTGCGATGTCCTGGCGCATGACAGCCATCTTGGCGAACAATTCGTCGCGTCGTGCAGTGTTCTCGACCAAATGGGCGCGTCCGGTCATGCCCGGGCCATGACTGCATACGCCGGCGTAAACCAGACTCATGACGGCTCGCCTTCGGTAGTGAAACGCGCGCCGCTGCCCGTCATGGCATAGACGCCGGCCCGCACCGGGCCATATTTCCTGATGCCCTCACGCATGAGCTCCAGGTAATCAAACCATGCAATGCCGAGAAAGGCAGCGTAATGCATGAGGATCTGGCCGTTCACGCCGAGTACGTACAACAGACCGATGTCGCCATCGCGTAGCGCCTGTTGTTCTTCTTCGGAGAGCGCGTAACGCGCCAGAAGTGTATTCAGATCGCGCTTGTACTGGCCCTGAGTATCCGGCTCGCGATTGAGCACGTAGAGGAATTTCTGTAGCTGATAGAGGCTCATCACCCACCCAGTTTCGGAATCGTGTGGGTACCCATGGCGACGCACACGTTCTTGGTTTCCATGTAGAACTCGAAACTGTAATCGCCGCCATCGCGTCCAATGCCGCTGGCCTTCATGCCGCCAAAGGGCGCTGGCAGGTGGCGGTTGTTTTCTGAATTGATCCACACCATGCCAGCGTCCAGGGCGCGCGCCAAGCGGTGGCTGCGTCCGACATCGCCGGTCCATACATAGGCAGTGAGGCCGTAGGGCACGTCGTTGGCCAGCGCCAGAGCATGCGCCTCGTCCTTGAAAGTGATGGCGGTCAGCACCGGCCCGAAGATCTCCTCCTGGGCGATGCGCATGCGATTGTTCGCGCCGACGAAGAGCGTCGGTTCAACATAGTTGCCGGTGCTATTTATCACCGCCGGCTGGCCACCGGCGGCTATGGTCGCGCCTTCCTCACGTGCGATCTCGAAATAACTGCAGACCTTGTCGTAATGTCGACGGTGAATCAGTGGACCTATCTCGGTGGCCGGATCAAGCGGATGGCCGACCTTGAGCTTGGCGATGCGCGCTGTGAGCTTGTCGATGAAAGCCGCAGCGATATTTTCCTGCACCAGCAGCCGGCTCGACGACGTGCAACGTTCACCGTTCAGGCTATAGATCATGAACACCACGGCATCGAGTGCGCGGTCCAGATTAGCATCGTCGAACACCATCACCGGATTCTTGCCGCCCAACTCGAAGTGCACGCGTTTCAAGCTTGCAGCGCCCTGGCGCATGATGTGGCTACCCGTGATGGACTCGCCGACAAAGGCGACTGCTTTAATGGCCGCATGTTCGGTCAGCGGTTTGCCGGCGTCTTCGCCCAGGCCCTGGACGACGTTTAAGACGCCAGCCGGCAGGCCGGCTTCAAAGGCGATTTCCGCCAGTAGCATGGCCGACAAGGGCGACCATTCCGCCGGTTTGTGCACCACCGTGCAGCCGGCCGCCAGGGCCGGTGCAATCTTCCAGGTAGACAACATGAAGGGTGTATTCCACGGCGTGATCACAGCGACCGGGCCGAGCGGTTGGCGCAACGAGTAATTCAGATGCTCTTCGGCCGGCAACGACTGACCGTCACGCGCGCCCGGCGCGCGATCAGCAAAGAAGCGAAAATTCTCGGCGCCACGCACCGCTGCCTTGCTCATGAAACGTAGCGCCTGGCCACAGTCGACGCTTTCCACCAGTGCGATGTCGCGGGCGCGCGCTTCGATGGCATCGGCAATGCGATGCAAGAGTGCCTTGCGCACATCGCCGGCCATATCGCGCCAGGCCGGAAAGGCGGCCTGAGCGGCGGCGCAGGCCCTATCGATATCTTCGGCATTGCCGGCGGCCACCGTGCCGATGACGGTGTTGTCGATGGGCGTCAGATTATCGAAGTGGCGGCCGCTGCTGCTGGCGCAAGGCTGGCCGTTGATAAAATGCGGCAGGGGTTGCTGGCGAAAACGC